>CAZUFU010000034.1:0-14285 GCA_964619875.1 uncultured Oscillospiraceae bacterium | reverse complement strand
GGTTCTGAGGCCGCCTCCCTGAGATTTCAGTTTCGGGGAGGCGGTTTTGTGCTTTATTAAAGGTGAAGTTTGTGCTATGTTGTATAAAACTTAATATAATCTGATTTTTTACAACACTCCTTACATTTTACACCATTTTAAAGATCGTACATAGGCCTGATGTTGTAAAAAATCTCTTTTACCTTTATTCTATACAACGCTAATTATGGTTGGGTTGTAGAATTCTAAGCTTTTGCAAAAAAGTACAACATTCTTTGGCTTGACAGGCTTGACTGAGACGGCTAAAGAGGGCGATGTTGTTTTTTCGAGCTTATTTTGTTTTTTCATACAACATTAATTCCCCAGTGAAGTTTAACCCGGATTATGATATAATTTGTTTGATAAAAAATACCAATTTTTATTGTGGGGGAAATATATAAGTTATGATTATAAGAAAATATGTCTCTACGGACTGCAGACAGCTTGCAGACCTGTTTTATGAAACAGTCCACAGTGTCAATGCAAAGGAATATACAAGTGAACAGCTTTATGCGTGGGCAGATGGAAGTGCAGATTTAGAAAAGTGGAATAAATCCTTTATGGATAGATATACGTTAGTAGCTGTTGATGATGGCTGTATTGTCGGATTCGGAGATATCGACAAAACCGGGTATCTTGACATGTTGTTTGTTCATAAGGATTATCAGGGGCAAGGCATTGCATCCTCCATTTGTGACAGACTTGAAGAAACCATTACAACGGATATGATAACAACCCATTCTTCCATTACGGCGAAACCCTTTTTTGAGAAAAGGGGGTATAAGTCAGTTAAAGAACAACAGGTAATTAGAAATGGAATATACTTAACTAATTAAGTGATGGAGAAACAGCAACAGCCGGTTGCTTTGATTCCTTAGATGATGATGTTATAATAACTTTAATGATTATATCTGTGAGGTGTTGATTTATATGGAAACAAAAGATGTTATATTGGAATTGAGAACTAAAAACGGCTTATCTCAGGATGAACTGGCAGAAAAAGTGTATGTTACCCGTCAGGCTGTGTCACGCTGGGAAAACGGCGAAACGGTGCCTAACACAGAGACTCTGAAACTGCTGTCGAAACTTTTTGATGTGTCTATAAATACACTGTTAGGCTCACCGCGGAAGCTGATATGTCAGTGCTGCGGCATGCCTCTGGATGATTCAACTATCAGCAAAGAAACTGACGGCACATTTAACGAGGAATACTGCAAGTGGTGCTATACAGATGGAAAATTTGTTTACAAAAGCCTCGAAAAAATTTTTCGGACAAAAATAAATTCCTTGTAACCTTTTACTGCGCTAAATTGATTATATTATGTAAGCGAAAACAAACAATAAACGCAGAATCAAAAAAGCAAAGCAAACAGAAAGAGAGGAATTTAACATGAAGAACTTATTACCATTATTATTAGTAGCATGCATTATGTTAGGACTCTCCGCTTGCGGTACTTTAGTTTAGAATAAAGTAATCAAAAGGGGAAGTTGCATAATAAGAACACAAGAGGGCGTTCCTTGCGGAATGTCCTCTTTTCGTATATATTTCAGGTGTGGCCGAGTCTGGAACCGGCTAATTCCTATGAAAAAGACGGTTTTAAGGAGACCAGGCTTTCCATGTTTTCTCACACAGGTACCCACATGGATCCTCCGGCACATCTGTTTGAAGGCCGTACTTCATTAGATGCTTTCGATCCGGAACAGTTCATAGGAAAAGCCTTGGTCATCGACTGCAGGGCTCTGAAAGAGGGTGAAAGCATTACCATGGAACACATAAGAAAGTACGGTGATAATGCAGCCAAGGCTGATTTCTTGCTCTTTAACCTTGGCTGGGATAAATACTGGGGCACTGAAAAATATTTCGGAGATTATCCGTGCATTGACTGGGAGGACTAGTTATTAGCCAGCCACTGTGTTGCGCATGTGGCAAGGGCCGCACTGCCCAGAGGCATAATATCTTCGTTGAACACAACATGGTCGTTATGCATAGGCTTGCCGAAAAGAGGGTTCTCCTGAGGCGAGCCTGCACCAAGGAGCAGGTAGCTGCAAGGTATTTCATAGGTATATGATGCGAAATCTTCGGATCCCATACCTCCCTGCTCAAATAAATATACTTTGGATGGGTCGGTGATTTCTTTAATGTAGCCGGCCATTTCTTTTACAAGTTCTTTGTCATTAAGAAGAGGAGGGGCTGAAGCCATCTCTGTTACTTCAGCAGAGCCGCGGAACAAGGCGGCAGTCTGTGCTGATATTTCTTCTATTCTCTTAAATATCTTAGCGGAAAGGCCTCTGTCCATGGTTCTTATGGTACCCTCCATTACAACTTCTTCTGGAATAATGTTAGGAGCTTTGCCGCCGTCAAATTTGCCTATAGTGAGGGCAACAGGAGAGGTGGGCGCAATTTCTCTTGCCACGATTTCCTGCAGCGAAAGGTAGATGTGGGCTGCAATATTGATAGGGTCAACACCTGTTTCAGGCATGGCACCGTGACAGCCTGTTCCTTTAACTTTAATTCTGAAAAGGGTGCAGCCCGCCATGCAGACACCCTGACCGCAGAGAAACATGCCGGAAGGAGTGCCGGAATTGACGTGGAGAGCCATTCCTGCATCGACCTTTGGATTCTCAAGTACTCCGGCAGCAAGCATTGTTTTAGCACCGGTAAATCCTTCTTCATCAGGCTGGAAAACAAATTTAACATTTCCCTTAAGCTCTTTTTCGTGCACTTTTAAAAGCTTTGCGGCGCCAAGAAGCATGGTCGCATGCATATCGTGACCGCAGGCATGCATGAAACCGTTATGTGAAGCGAAATCAACAGGCGCTTCCTCTTTTATCGCCAGCGCATCCATGTCTGCACGAAGTAAAATGGTTTTACTGTCATCTGATGCCTGACCGCCGCGGAGGACAGCAACTATCCCACTTTCACAGATTTCTTCAGGTTCATATCCGTATTCACGAAGCTTGTCTGTTACGAATGCTTTTGTAGCAGGCAGGGATTTTCCTGCTTCCGGACAGCTGTGAATATGTCTTCTTATTTCTTTCAGCTCGGAAGCGAGCTGTTTTGCTTCTTCTAAGTAATTCATCATTGTACCTCCATGGCGGTAAGGCCGCATTTAAAATCAATACAGATATTATACCACAATTCTGTCATAAAAACTTGTCCTCATCATAGAATTAAATAAATATATCAGAAGATAAACAAGAAAAATGAAAAGAGGATAAAGATGGATACTTTCAGAGAAATATTAAGCCGACTTCCGTCATCCGTCAGGCAGGAGCTTGAGGCTCTCCCTAATTCAGTAATCAATGAAATAGAGGAAATACGTCTCAGATGCGGTCAGCATGTGCGTCTTCAGACATCATCCGGTGAAAAAATAATATCACATATAGTTACAGCAGAAGAACTTGTTAAAATCCTGAACAGCCTGATTAAATATTCATATTACGCCTATGAGGAAGATCTTGCAAAGGGTTTTGTAACAATAGAAGGAGGACATAGAGTCGGCATATGTGGCAAAGCGATTGTGAAAGACGGACAAACATCGCTTATAAAGGAAATCAGTTCCATGAACATCAGGTTTGCGAAGGAGATCAAGGGCTGCTCAGACAAGATAGCTCGCTATCTTGTGGGCGGCGACGGTAGGCCCCTCAGCACGTTGATTGTGTCGCCGCCGGGCTGCGGCAAAACGACCATGCTGAGAGACATTGCCCGCAGCCTGAGCAGGCGAGGGATTAAGGTGGCCGTTTGTGATGAAAGATCGGAGATAGCCGGAATGTATAATTCACAGCCAAGTTTTGATCTGGGGTCAAGGACGGATGTGTTGGATGGTGCTGCAAAGGCACAAGGAATACAAATGCTTATACGCTCCATGTCTCCGCAGGTGATTATTACAGATGAAATCGGAAAGAGTGAAGACCTTGAGGCTGCAGCTCAGTGTCTGAGCTCAGGTGTTGCTCTGATTACATCTATTCACGGAAACTCATTTGAAAGCCTTAAAAAATCAGAGATATGGCCTCTAATCTCAAAGGGCTTTTTCCACAGCGTAATATTTCTTTCAAGCAGGGAAGGGCCGGGTACTGTAACAAAATCAGTCAAAGGAGAGGATATAAGAGGGGATATTAATGATTAGGGCCGTTATAATTGCAGGCTTTGTTGCGGCCTGCGGATTTCTTGGAATAATCAAGGCGTGGGAACTCAAGGAGAGAGCGGTACTCCTTGAAGATTATAGGAAAATGATGCTTCAGCTTAAAAGCAGGATTAATTATTTCAGGGAACCCATAACTACAGTACTGGAAACCGAAGGGAAAAAAGGCCGGTCCAAGGCGATTATGCTTTTAAATGAAACAGGAGCTGAACTGAAGGAAAAAAACGCTGAAATAGGCAGAATCTGGTCTCAGAATGCCGATGAGATATATAAGCATACTCCGTTGACGGCTGACGATATGGAGATAATACGCTATCCTGGAAATTTTCTTGGACAGACAGACTGTGATAACCAGCAATCAGGGTTCATCTACATGGAGGAAAAACTGGCTGCACAAATTGATGAAGCAGAAATAATCTGCCGAGTAAAAGGTCCCTTGTACAGACGTCTGGGATTTTTTGCAGGGGGTCTTGCGGCCATAATTTTTATTTAATATGAGAGGTGAGGACATATGTCTTTTGATGTAGATATTTTATTTAAAATTGCAGCCATAGGAATCGCAATAGCGCTGCTTAATCAGATTCTAAGCAAGGCCGGCAGAGAAGAAGAAGCCATGATGGTTACTCTTGCCGGAGTGATAATCGTATTGGCAATAGTTATAAAAATGATAAGCGAATTTTTTGAAGCCGTAAAAGTTTTCGTGGCTTTCTGACCGGAGATGGATTATGGAGATAGTGTTAAAGATATGTGCCGCAGGAATAACAGGACTCATCGTTGTTTCGCTCATAAAATCCTATAAACCTGAATTTACCGTTGAAGCGGTGCTTTGTACTTCGATTATATTGCTATGGTTTTCCCTGGACGGCCTCCAATATGCTTTTACATATATGGAAAACCTATACGGCAAGCTTACTTTCGGCAAGGAGTATTTTCCTGTCATTTTAAAAGTCCTTATCATTGCCTATGCAACTGAGTTCGCATCAGCTCTGTGTGAGGATGCAGGAGAGAAATCTATTGGAACTAAAGTTGAACTTGCCGGCAAAATTGCAATTTTCTTTGCGGCTATGCCTGTATTTACGTCTCTGCTCAATCTTCTTGACAGTCTGATCTGAGGTGGCCGATGGATTATGAACAAATTCTCAAAGAACAGATGGAAAATGTTGTGGATCCGGAACAGACAGACATTATAAGCGATGAGGCAGCAAGGCTTACGGATGGTCTGACAGATAGTTTCACACTTGATAAAATTCTGGAAGCAACCCTTGATGGAAAAAGCATTTTCAATAGCCAGGAACTGATAGACGGATTCAAAAGCCTGGTAATCTACGAAGTAAGAGCTGCTATGGTTCTGGGAGTTGAAATACTTATAATATGCATTGTGACAGGACTGCTGAAGAATCTTTCTTCATCCTTCGGCAAGAAAGCTGTTTCCGATATCAGCATGCTGGTATGTACTATGATAATAATAGGGATTTCCATAAACAGTTTTCGCCTCGCATACAATCTTGCTATCGATTCTGTCACTACAATGGTCAATACAATGGAAATTCTCACACCTGTACTTCTAGGCATTCTGATTTCTACGGGCAGTATAGCCTCAGGAACAATAATGAGTCCTGTGATGATAGGAACGGTCACCGGAGCAGGAATAATACTGAAAAAAATCATACTTCCGGCAATGTTTGCAGCCAGCGTTCTTGCTTTAATAAACTGTTTAACAGAAAAAGATTATGTAAACAAGCTCTCAAAGCTTCTTAGAAACGCAGCTGTTGCAGTCACCGGTCTTGTTATGGCACTTTTATCGGGAATTATATCTGTTCAGGGACTTATTACCGATGCATCTGACGGGCTTCTTATAAACACGGCAAAATATTCCCTCAGCACATTTATTCCTATAGTAGGGGGCTTTACAGCCGATACCGCGGAACTATTTATAAAATGTATGAGCACAATAAAGAACATAGTAGGAGTTTTCGGTATTATAACTCTTATCCTTGTAATACTTGTTCCTCTCATCAAGCTGTTGATTATAGCTTTTATTTATAAAATAACAGCCGCTGCAGCCGAACCTATATGTGAAAGTAAAATTTCTGACAGTCTCAACGACATGGGCAGCTGCATAGTTTCTCTCGGTGCCGTCATGTTCTTCGCCTCGCTTCTATTTATAATTTTCATAGGTGTTATAGTAGGAATGGGAGGAGGATGATATATGTGACAGAAGGCTTGTTCACATGGGTTAAGGATATTTTTCTGATAATAATTTCATTATCTTTTTTTCAGATACTGCTGCCTGACTCATCTATGGAAAAGTATCTTAAATTTATTTTTTCACTTGTAATACTTGCAGTGATTCTTGAACCTGTAATAAGACTTGTTACTAAAGCTTGAAAGCATGCGCACGAATAAATGTCATATTCAGGCATAAAAACTAATATATTTAGGAGTGTAATTATGATTGAAAAAATTGTGAGCGGAAAAGCATTGGCCCGTCTTCTGGCTTTAATTCTTATAGCTCTGATAGTAATTCTTACTCTTAACATTTTTTCTGAGGGTAAGGACGGTCGAAGACAGATAATCGATATGGACGGCAGCTCCGAGGAACGGCTTGCAAGTGTTCTCTCCGGTATTAAAGGTGCCGGCGAAGTAGATGCTGTAATTAAATATGATGAGGACAGCAAGGTAGTAGGAGTGATCGTGACAGCTGAAGGTGCAGGAAACCCGACTGTAGCAAACAATCTTACCAAAGGAGTGGCAACGCTTTACGATATTCCGGTCTCAAGTGTAATGGTATTTGAAAAAGAACAGGAGGAATAACTTTGAAAACTCAATTTTTGAAAAAGAAATTAAGCTATAAGGATATTCTGTACAAAGGAAGAAGGCTTGGTGCTCTATGTCTGATTCTGGTATTCGGAACAGGTCTGATGGTTACTTCACGTATGACCGGCGAAATACCTGTCCATGACGGAGATGTTCTGGTTGACAGTCTTGCAGTTAATGAAGATGACAAACAGGAAGGTACATTTGAGGAAATGCGTGCCGCACTGGATCTTGAAAGAAACAAGCTATTATCAAGTCTTGATTCAGAACAGGAAAAGAAACGTATTACAGGTTATATGGAAAAGGAACTTTCAATAGAAAATCTGATAAAATCAAAGAATCTGCCAGCATCATATGTTGTAATAACGGAAGCCGGAGTAAATGTGACAGTTGATAAGCAGGACCTGGATACAAATACGGTGGCAAAAATCTGCGATATAGTAATGCGTGAAACAGGACAGAGTGCCGATAAAATAGTCATTCAAAGTAAATATTAGGTCATTGAAAAAAGGCGCCTTTTCTGCTATAATTAATTCAAATGTATATATACTATTACGGCAAAAAGGAAGAGCGTGATGAGTGATAAACAGAACATCAATAAAATTTCAAAGGAAATTGTGAGTCTTGCTGCTTCCAAAGCAACACTTGCCGTTCCCGGCGTCAATCAGGAAAAGGATATCAAGCTGTCACGAGATAAGGACGGTTTCATAATTGATGTCTTTGTAGCGGCTGATTTCGGCTGCAAAATTCCTCAGCTGGCGTGGGATATACAGAATTCAGTAAAAGAGGCGGTTGAAACGACTACCCAACAGACGGTCAAAGCCGTAAACATTCATGTTCAGGGAGTCATGATGCCTCGGGAAGGCAGCAGTATAAATGACTAGAAAACAGGCAAGAGAATTTGCAATGCAGACTATGTTTCAGATAGAGGTTCAGAAAGACTTTGAGAATCCAGACATAGACAGTTACATGGCAGAATGTGCAGCCGGCAATCAGAAAGACTACATCAGTAATCTTATTTCAAAGATCTGCAGCAATATAGAGAAAATCGACAGCATGATAGATGCCGCCAGCAATGGATGGCCTGCATCAAGGATGGCAAAGCCTGATCTGGCTGTAATCAGGATAGCAGTAGGAGAAATGCTTTTTGCTGACGATGTTCCCGATGCAGTTGCAATTAACGAGGCTGTCAATCTGGCTAAAGATTACGGAACAGTACAGTCACCGAAGTTTGTAAATGCTGTTCTTGCAAAGATTAAGAAATAGGCACCGCCATGGTGAACCTTACGATGAATAAAAAATTGCTTTCGCTGGGAATAGACACCAGCAATTATAAAACTTCTGTAGCAGTTACAGCTTCAGATGGTGAAATATTGTTTAATTTTCAGGAGTTTCTGGATGTTAAAAGCGGGGAAAGGGGTCTCAGGCAGTCTGAGGCGCTTTTTCAGCATGTTCAGAAACTGCCGATAGCGATTAAACAAGCCTTTGACACTGAAGGTGTAAGAGACAATATCGGTGCAGTTTCTGTTTCTGCAAGACCAAGACCTGTAGATGGTTCATACATGCCTGTTTTTACAGCCGGTCTTGGAGCTGCCGAAATGATATCTTCAGCTTTGGGCATACCTCTGTACCGGTTCAGTCATCAGGAAGGTCATATTGAAGCAGTAAAGCACTATTCACCTATGGCTGGAACCAATAGACTCATATGCTTTCATTTCAGCGGAGGAACTACCGAGGCAATCTTATTTGATGAAGCGGAAGGTATTTTTGAAATAGTTGGAGGAAGTCTCGACCTGGCATATGGTCAGGTACTGGATAGAACAGGAGTTGCTCTTGGATTCGATTTTCCATGCGGACAGGATGTGGACAGGCTTGCAATCTGTTCTTCAGAGGCTGCCTCATCTGACATCAAAAACAACCTGACAAAAATCAAGGTCAGGGACGGCTTTGTCAACCTTTCCGGTATTGAAACCCAATGTCAGAGAATAATAAAAAAACAGTCTATGAGTCCTGAAGCACTTTCAGCTGAGCTCATGGGAGTACTGAGCAGGTCAGTCCTTGACATGACTTTATATCTTGCAGAAAAATACAGCGTCGACAGCTTTCTCTATGCAGGCGGTGTGTCATGCAGTGAATACTTAAGAAGGTACCTGAAGAAAAATCTTCATGACAATATACAGACAGCTTTCGGCAGGCCTGAGCTTTCATCAGACAATGCCGTAGGCATATCACTTCTTGGAGGCAGAAAAATATGGCTTTAAAGCCCGTTACAGTTTCACAACTTAATGAATATATCAGCCGTATTCTTATGACAGATCCGCTTCTCGGAAATGTGACTGTTACAGGAGAAATATCCAACCTGAAATACCATTCCAGCGGGCATGTCTATTTTTCAATAAACGATGAAAACAGCAAGATAAATTGTTTTTTTCCGGCCAGCTATGTGAGTAATCTGAGCTATGAGCTTGGTGACGGTCTTGAGGTAATCATAAACGGCTACATAAATGTCTACAAAAAAGGCGGCACTTATACCTTGTTTGTAAGAACGGTGACTGTAGCCGGAGAGGGAAACCTTGCCATGGCATTCCAGCTGCTCAAGGACAAGCTTTCCAGGGAAGGCCTGTTTGACCCTGCACACAAGAAGCCGATTCCGGCCTTTCCGCGGAAGTTGGGAATTGTAACTTCATCTACGGGTGCTGCCCTGCAGGATATTCTTAAGATTATAACAAGCCGAAACAATCTTGTGGATATAATAATTTTTCCTGTGCAGGTTCAGGGAGAGGGTGCAGCACAGAATATTGCCGAAACAATCGAAATGATAGGTAAAGATGAACGATTCCGAGATATAGATACACTTATAATGGGACGAGGCGGCGGTTCCGCAGAGGATCTGTGGGCCTTTAATGAGGAAGTCCTTGCCAGAGCTGTATATGACTGTCCTATCCCTGTTATTTCCGCTGTAGGACACGAAATAGATTTTTCCATTTCAGATTTTGTTGCTGACAGGAGGGCTGAAACACCTACAGCTGCTGCAGAAATGGCCGTACCTGATCTGAAAGAGATAAGAAACAGCCTTGATAAATATAAGTCAGACCTCCTTTCCAGGCTAAATTCAAAAGTGAAGTCAGACGGACTTATGATGGAAAACTGTATGCTTGAGCTGAGAAACACCTTGACCGTCAGACTTTCAGAATACAGCCATAAACTCGAGAGAATGCGCCTGTTACTTGATGAAAACAATCCGTCATCTGTACTAAAAAAGGGTTATTCCATGGTAACTGATATGTCAGGTAAAGTTATATCATCGGTTTCAGATGTAAAGGAAGGCGAAAAATATGCACTTACAATGAAAGACGGTCGTATATTTTTTGCAGCATATGATACAGAGGTTGAAAAATAAGCCGGACAGGTTTAATATAGAAATCGGAGGAATTGATTATGAGCTTTGAATCTTCCATGAAAAAGCTGGAGGAGCTTTCTGAAAAGATAAGAGACGAGGATACTTCTCTTGATGAAGCCATTAAATGCTACGAGGAAGGCATAAAGTGCTATACCGAATGCAGCGAAATATTAAATAATGCCAGACAGAAAATAGAAACTTTTTCTGAGTAAAGGAGGCCTGTAAGTATGGACAGAGGATATGATGATTACAAGAAAATGATAGACGAACATCTTCTGGATTTTATACCTAATATCGATAACAAGAGCATTTCATTATATGAAGCGATGAAATACAGTCTGACTGCCGGAGGTAAACGTCTCAGACCTGTGCTCCTTCTCGCTGCTTGTGATTTTGCAGGCGGTGATATAAGGGAGGCCTTGCCTTATGCCTGTGCCATGGAGTATATTCATACTTATTCACTGATTCATGATGATCTTCCGGCTATGGATAATGATGACCTCAGAAGGGGTCTTCCAACCAATCACAAGGTATACGGTGAAGCCCTGGCAATACTGGCTGGAGACGGGCTTCTGACCACTGCTTTTGAAGCTATAAACAAAGACATGATGCTTTACTTTGATTCACCGGAAAAAATGACCAAGCGCATCAAGGCTGCCTATGAAATCGCAAAGGGTGCAGGATGCCGCGGCATGGTTGCAGGTCAGGTTTCCGACATAGAAGGTGAAAATAACGATTATTCCAATGAGATGCTGGAATATATACATATAAATAAGACCGGCGCCCTCATCAAGTCTGCCATAAGAGCAGGCCTGTACCTGGGTGAGCCTACATCCTACATGCTTCAGAACCTTGATATTTATGCTGAAAATCTGGGTCTTGCATACCAGATTGCTGACGATATTCTTGATGAAGTAGGTGACCCAAAGGAACTCGGCAAGGCTATCGGTTCGGACAAAAAGAAAAACAAGAATACCTATACCTCAATCAATGGCCTTGAAGCTGCACATAAACGCCTTGATGAACTTACAGACAATGCAGTTGAGGCTATTTCATCCTACTATGATAATGCGGAGTTTTTCAGGGATCTTGTACTAAAATTAAAAAACAGAAGAAAATAGGATAATTCATACAAATGAAGAAAAACATTCTTGACTACAATTTTCCACTTGATTTAAAGACTATGACAGATGAGGAGCTCGAACTGCTCTCCTACTCAATAAGAGAATTTCTTATTGATAAGGTATCAAAAACAGGCGGGCATCTGGCTTCCAACCTGGGGGTAGTGGAGCTGACCATTGCACTTCATAAGGTTTTTAACAGTCCGGTAGATAAAATCATCTGGGATGTCGGTCATCAGTCTTATGTTCATAAAATCCTGACGGGAAGAGGCGGGCAGTTTGACCGGCTGAGAAAGTTCGGAGGCTTAAGCGGATTTCCTAAGGCTAATGAAAGCCCTCATGATGCTTATGATACAGGCCACAGCAGCACATCTGTTTCAGCGGCTGCAGGTATGGCATGTGCAAGAGAAATAAACGGTGAGGATTATGAGGTGATTGCTGTAATCGGCGATGGATCGCTCACCGGTGGAATGGCATATGAGGCATTGAATAACATTGGAGCATCCAAGTCCAAAGTAATTGTTATTCTTAATGATAACGGCATGTCCATTTCAAAAAATATAGGCGGTATATCCACTCATCTTGGAACCCTTAGAACATCTAAGGGATATTTGAGTGCAAAGAAGTTTATAAAAAACACCATCGCCTCCAGCGGCAGCGTGGGAAGTGCAATCGCAGGCGGATTGGCAGGTTTTAAAAATGATATAAAGTATTCCATTATTGAAAAGGGCGGTGTTCTTTTCGAAGAGCTGGGTTTCACATATTTCGGACCTGTAGACGGTCATAATATTCCTGAGCTTATAAATGTTCTCAACAGGGCTAAAAGTCTTGATGAACCTGTACTGATACACGTTATTACGCAAAAGGGAAAAGGATATAAAAATGCGGAGAAAGCACCTGGAAAATTTCATGGAATAGGGCCATTTAACCCTGAAACAGGTGAGATTTTGAAAAAATCCGTCGGGCCGACCTATTCTGAAATAATGGGAAATCATCTTGTAGAGCTGGCAGAAGAAGATGACCGAATTGCTGCTATTACAGCGGCCATGGGAGAGGCTACAGGTCTAGGGCCTTTTGAAAAAAAATTCCCGGAAAGATTTTTTGATGTAGGCATAGCGGAGCAGCATGCCGTTACTTTCGCTGCAGGACTTGCAAAATGCGGCATTAAGCCTGTATGCGCTATTTATTCATCTTTTCTGCAGAGAGCCTATGACCAGATAATGGAGGATGTCTGTATGCAGAACCTTCCGGTGGTCTTTGCCATAGACAGGGCAGGTGTTGTAGGTGCAGACGGAGAGACCCACCACGGTATATATGATCTGTCATATCTTATGACTATGCCGGGCATGACAGTTCTTACACCTCACGACGCTCCCGGCTTAGAACAGGCGCTGGATTACGCTATAAATCTCGAAAAACCGGCAGCTGTCAGATACCCTAGAGGCGAAGCAGCCAGATTTGATGATATTGATAATAAAAAAATTATGTCAACTAACGATTGTACCGTAAAAAATCAGCGTATACTTTCAGGAAAGGATGTTGACATATGGGCCTGCGGCAAAATGTATGACTTTGGTCTTAGAGCTGCTGAGATATTAAGAGAAAAGGGTTTCGATGCCGGTCTGGTAGATGTCGAAATTGTCAAACCCCTTGATATCAGTGCATTAGATACAAGCTGCAGTCTGATTGTCACCTTAGAGGATAATGATGTCACCAGTGGCTTCGGCACTCACATGGCGGGAACTTTAGGCAACAGTAACGCAAATATTCTCAGCTTCGGCTGGCCTGATAAATTCATAGAACAGGGAAGCTTCGAAGAATTGGCTCATAAATACGGCCTGATGCCGGAACAGATTGTAGAAAGGATATGTGAACATATTGAAAGAAAGGCTTGATGTTTTACTTGTAAAAAAAGGCTTCTACCAATCCAGAGAGAGAGCTAAAGCCTCCATTATGGCCGGAATAGTCTATGTGGACGGACAGAAAAGCGATAAAGCAGGCAATATGGTTGATACAGAGGCTGAAATCACGGTAAAAGAAAATATATGCCCTTATGTCAGCAGAGGCGGTCTCAAACTTGAAAAATCAATGAAGATATGGCCTATTTGCCTTGACGGCTCCGTTTGCATGGATATCGGTGCTTCTACAGGTGGTTTTACAGACTGTATGCTCCAGAATGGTGCTTCAAAGGTTTATGCGGTAGACGTGGGCTACGGTCAGCTTGATTACAAGCTCAGAATAGACCCTCGTGTAGTGAACATGGAGAAATGCAATATCAGGTATCTGGATTTTGATAAAATATCTGAGCCGATTAATTTTATCAGTATAGATGTATCCTTTATATCTCTTAAACTTGTTTTTCCCGTAGCATCAAAGCTTCTCGACGATGATGGCAGCCTGGTGTGTCTGGTCAAACCTCAGTTTGAGGCCGGACGTGAGCAGGTGGGAAAGAAGGGCATAGTAAGGGATAAAAAAGTTCACAGACAGGTCATCGAAAATGTGATACAATATGCAGAAGAGAACGGGCTTTATGCATCCGGTCTGACATTCAGTCCTGTAACAGGAGCAAAAGGCAATATAGAATATCTGCTTTTCCTGACCAAACAGCCTCGCGATGGTTATTTACCGGTCGATGAAGCCACAGTAGACAATGTTGTTAACGCCTCCCATGAGGAGTTAGAATAAAAGATGTTAATTTTAAAAAAGGAGAGAAAAAGAAATGAAACTATCAAAGAAAATTCAGGCTATGCAACTTTCCCCAATCAGAAAATTTGTTCCATATGCCGA
>CAZUFU010000033.1:0-14330 GCA_964619875.1 uncultured Oscillospiraceae bacterium | reverse complement strand
CATAAGTCTCTCTTTAATGGTCATTTACTTTTTCGCCTCGATTCACCGGTGAGTATATGAGCCTGCCGGAATTAGTACTTCTTAGCCTTTTTTCTTGCAGCTTCAGATTTTTTCTTTCTCTTTACGCTTGGTTTTTCGTAGTGCTCTCTTTTTCTGAGTTCGCTCATAACGCCGTCTCTGGCGCAGGATCTCTTGAATCTCTTAAGAGCTGATTCCAAACTTTCGTTTTCTCTTACGATAACTTGTGCCATATTCCAATTCACCTCCTGACTAACATGAAATAATTAAGCCGTGAACAGTCTTAAGCCTATAACAGCAGTATTATACTATTTTTTCATTAACTTAGCAAGGATTTTTTAAAAAGAATTTTCCAATGGTGCAAACAGGCCCTTTGTGGTACAATATAATCAGTTTTACAGCGTAAGGAAGTGACACGAATTGAAGTTTGATATGCACTGCCATACAAAGGCAGGTTCTATAGATGCCAGGGTACCTCTGGACAGGTACATGGAAATATTAAAAGAAAAGGGCTTTGACGGCATGCTTGTCACAGACCACGACTCATACCGCGGCTACAGAAGGTGGTTCCTGTCAGGAGGAGCCAGAAGAGCAGCGGAGAAGAATTTTACAGTCCTCTGCGGCATAGAGTACGACACGAGAGATGCGGGGCATTTTATTGTCATAATGCCGGGAGGAATAATGCCGCCTATTTTGAGAGCCAGAGGCATGTCTGTAGAAAGACTCATAACTCTGGTACATATGCTGGGAGGCGTGCTGGGTCCCGCACATCCTTTCGGAACCAGAAGTGCCAGCGCCATGTTCTTCAAGAAATTCAAAAAGAATCCTGCACTTATGGAGAAGATGGATTTCGTAGAGGGCTTCAACACCTGCGAAAGCAGAGACGCCAACATGCTGGCCTGTGAGCTGGCCGCCAAGTACGGCAAGCCTTGCCTGGGAGGGTCGGATTCTCACGAGGAAAGGTACATCGGCATGGCCTATACTGATATAGAAGGGAAAATATCAGGCAACAACGACCTTATACATGCAATCCGTCAGGGGCGGATAAAGGACTTCGGCGGTCAGGAAAGAGAGCAGACGGCCAAGGCAAGACATAAAGAGGCCTTTTACAGCGTATGGGGATTCAAGGCGTATAACAGGGGACTTGGACTGATATTTTCACCTTTGAGGAAAATACGTTCTGTCAAAGGACACCATTAAAGGGGGAATAAGAGGCCCTATGCTTTCATAGACTTAATGCAGGAGGATGGCTATGAGGATTATGGAAGAGATGGCCTATGACCTTGATTTTACAATGCCTCGCGTCATCGTGACAGGAAGGCTGGCTATACTTGAGAATATAACCAACATCGTTATGCTAAGTGAAAATGCACTCACCGTGGAAAGCGGCAGGCGATATACTACAGTGGTGGGCGAAGATTTTGTCATCAGGGAAATCTGCGAGGGGAGGCTCATCGTTGAAGGAAAAGTACAGCGTGTTGAATTTCTATAGAAGAAGACTCCTTGTAAGCATCGAAGGCTTCAGGATAGAAAGACTGGTGCAGAAGGCCTTTGAAAGAGGCATAGCCATACGATCCCTGCGCATAGTTTCGGAAACGAGGGCTGAGGGATGGATTGCAGGAGCAGATCTTAAGGAACTCCGCAAGATGGCAAAATCTCTTTATCACATCAAGGTGATTGATGGGCGCGGACCGGAACAGAAGATAAGGCAGGCGGCGGCAAAGCCGACTGCGGTAATAGGGACAATCCTTGCGGCTGCCATAGTCATAGTGCAGTCGCTTTTTATCTCTGAAATCAGAATAGACGGATACAGGGCGATACCTGAAACTGAACTGAGAAAATGTCTTGCAGAGGCTGGCGTTTCACCGGGAGTTTTCAGGCCTGCCGTTGACTGGCAGAAGGCTGAGGCAGCCCTGGATAAGACTTTTCCCCAGCTCAGCTGGATACAGCTGGTCTATGACGGCAGGGTGGTTTATCTTAACGTTTCCGAGAGCAGGGGCAAAATTCTTTCAGGCAGTGAAGACAGTGCAGAACAAAACTCGGATATATTCACTCCGGCTCAAAAGGATGAAGGCGGATGCATCAGTATTTACGCTGACTGCTCCGGTTATATAGAGTCCATGAGCACGCTCTGGGGGCTGGCACTGGTGGAGCCGGGGGATTACGTGGAGAAAGGACAGGAACTGATATCCGGAGTGGTCCCTATGGAGGCCACCACCTTTGAGGAAGGCTGGCCCACGGAATATTACGTCAGGGCCAAGGGGCAGATAATTGCAAGGGTGCCCTATCATGAGGTTTTCAGCCAGGAAAGGTACATACGCGGCGAAGATGTTCCGGCAGGAGAAGATGGAGAAAATGGCGGAACAGTCATAGTAAACCGTGGGGAGAAGACAAGAGAGCAGGCAGAAGCGGTGGTAAATCAGCAAATTCGCCTCTGGGCCAAAGAAAATTTGCCCGAAAAGGCAGAAATTATAAATAAAAGTTTGAATTTTTGTTATAAAAAAAATATAATGGATGTAGGTGTGACCCTTGAGGTGCGCCGCGAAATAGGAATAGAAAAGGAGATACCGGTTGGACAGGAAAATTCGGATAATTGACGGAATAGACAGGATTGAGCTTTTTGGTAATCTGGATGTCAACTTGAATCTTATAAAAGAAGCTACAGGCGTGGAGATTTTTCAGCGTGAGGATGAACTGGTGCTGAAGGCAGGTCCGGACATGGAGGGCTTCCCGGAAGATGAAAAGGAGCAGGCTATAGATCTGGCCGCAGGCATACTGTCAGAAATGATGTCACTGCTTGCAGGGGGAGAAAGTCTGGATAAACAGAAGGCGGCCTATGTGATAAATCTTAAAAAGGAAGGCATATCCTATGGCGAGAACAAGGTGGGCAGGGATGTCATATGCTTCACTCACAAAGGAAAGCCGCTGAAGCCCAAGACTCTGGGACAGAAGAACTATGTAAACAGTATAAGGGAAAAGGACGTGGTCTTCGGTATCGGGCCTGCAGGAACGGGCAAGACATATATAGCCGTGGCCATGGCCATAAACGCTTTCAAGAACAAGGAAGTTCAGAAGATAATTCTGGCACGTCCTGCTGTGGAAGCAGGAGAACGTCTGGGTTTCCTGCCGGGAGATCTGCAGGATAAAGTAGATCCTTACCTGAGACCTCTTTACGACGCTCTTTACGATGTGCTTGGTCGGGATGCAGCCCAGAGACTTAAGGAAAAGGAAGCCATTGAGGTGGTTCCTCTGGCATATATGAGAGGCAGAACTCTGGACAACTCTTTTATCATACTTGATGAGGCACAGAACACCACGAGGGAGCAGATGAAGATGTTCCTCACCAGAATGGGCTTCGGCTCCAAGGTGGTTGTCACCGGAGATATAACGCAGATAGATCTGCCTCGCGGCAAGAAGTCAGGACTGGTTGAGGCCGAGAGAGTCCTGAAGGATGTAAAGGATATAGCTTTCTGCTATCTGAAGGATGCAGACGTGGTGAGACATGAACTGGTAAGAAAGATAATCAACGCCTACGACAGGTACTACAGGAAATACCCGGAGGAGATGGGAGAGTAACGGAGCAGAGATATGAACATATATTTTGACGAGGCACAGGTGGTTTCTGATGAAATCCTGAAGAAAATGGAAGATGCGGCAGTCTATGCAGCTGAGCTTGAAAATCTGGACGAGGAACGCTGCGAGATAAGCGTGACTTTCGTGGATATGGACGAAATCCATGAGCTGAATAAAATGCACAGGGGAGTAGACAGACCTACTGATGTTCTTTCCTTCCCTCAGTTTGAGGACGTCTGCGAGGAGGCACCTGAGGAAGGTGAAATCTGTCTTGGAGATGTGGTTATCTGCAGAGACAAGGCAGCCGAGCAGGCTGAGGAATTCGGGCATTCCTTTGAAAGGGAAATACTTTATCTTTTCGTGCACAGCGTGCTGCACCTTCTGGGATATGACCATATGGAAGAGGACGAGAAAAGGGTCATGAGAGCACGTGAGGAAAAGATAATGGAGTATATAGATGTTTTGAGAGAGGAGAGATAAGGATTATGATGTACAAGGATTTATACATTATGGCACAAGGCATGCTGGACAGAGCCTATGCGCCTTTTTCCAGATTCAAGGTGGGAGCCGCCCTTCTTTCTAAGGACGGACAGGTGTTTACAGGATGCAATGTAGAGAACTCCTCCTTCGGAGCAACCATATGCGCTGAAAGGACGGCATTTGTAAAGGCTATTTCCGAGGGAACCATGGAATTCGAAGCCATCGCTATAGTATCCAGCGAAGGTACGGCATGGCCCTGCGGAATCTGCAGGCAGTTCATGAAGGAATTCTGCGACGATGATTTTAAGATTATAACGGGAGATGACGAAGACTCCCTTAAAGTTTACACAATGGAAGAAATTTTACCGGAGGGATTCAGACTTTGAAGACAGGATTTATAGGAATAGTGGGCCGTCCAAACGTAGGCAAATCCACTCTGCTTAACGCCATACTGGGCGAAAAAATCGCAATTACCACGGACAAGCCTCAGACTACCAGAAACGTAATACGGGGAATCTACACAAGGCTGGAAGAAACAGAAGACGGCTGTGAAGACGGAGTACAGATGGTTTTCATAGATACGCCGGGAATTCATAAACCTCACAGCAAGCTGGGAGCCTTTATGACTGATTCGGCCATAAACACCTTTAAAGAGGTGGAAGTTATCCTTTTCCTGGTGGATTCGGACATAAACAAGGGTCCGGGAGACAAATACATCCTGGAAATGCTCAAGGACATAGATACGCCGAAGATACTTGTAATCAACAAGATTGACACTATGGAACCGGATTATTTCCGCAGTATCTATGAGGAATACAGCGACATGGGAATTTTCGACGATGTTTTCGGAACCTCTGCCCTTGAGGGCCGCAATGTGGAAAAATTGCTTGAGCGAATCGAGGACTTTCTGGAGGAGGGACCTATGTTCTTCCCTGAGGATATGGTTACGGATCATCCGGAAAGATTTATCGTAAGCGAAATTATAAGGGAAAAGCTGCTGCTCTATCTGGAAGATGAGGTGCCTCACGGCGTGGCGGTGGAAATCGAAAGCTATAAAGAAGAACCGGGAATAACACGTATCGGTGCTGTTATATACTGCGAACGCAAATCCCATAAGGGTATAATAATCGGAAAACAGGGAAAGAAGCTCAAAGGCGTAGGCAAGGCGGCACGTCTGGAGATAGAAGCTCTGCTGGGGACGAAGGTTTTTCTGGAGCTTTGGGTCAAGGTAAAGGAAAACTGGCGTGACTCCGATCTGGCCCTTTCCAACTTCGGGTACAGAGAAGAGTAATAAATAAACAGGTAATTAAGGAGGCCGGCGGTGGTTACTGACACGGAAGCAATCGTATTAAGACAGGTTAAGACATTGAACGGCCGGAGAATGCTCCTGCTTTTTTCGAGAAAGTTCGGTAAAATAAGTGTGGGCACCAGTCTGACCGAAGGCGGAAGAAATAAATCTGCCCTTGCTCTGCGCCCCTTTACCTACGGAAGGTATGAACTCTTTAAAAGCAGGGAGAACTACAGCCTTAACAACGGACAGGTTATCAGAAGTTTTTATTCTCTCGGTGAGGATCTGGATAAGTACATGGCAGGTTCATACGTGATGGAGCTTACGGAAAAGCTTCTGGCCGACGACCTGCCTCAGCCCAGGTTTTTCGCATTGCTGCTGGAATTTCTGGAGAGTCTGGAAAGACGCAGCGCGAAACACGATACTCTGGTAATGGCTTATATGGTAAAGGCTCTGGATATTATGGGCACCATGCCGGAGCTTGACGAATGCTGTGTGTGCGGATGCCGGGAGGTCAAAAGGTTTTTCAGTGTTTCCGAGGGAGGGATGTTGTGTGAGTCATGTGCAGGAAAGGCGCGGGAAAATCAGCCTTCAAAGGGAGGAGCTTCTGCAAATGAATCGTTGATTTATGACACAAATTTTGGTATAGTAAATATATTAAAGTATTTTCAGAAGGAGCCCCTGGACACTTTCGAAAAAATCGCTCTGGATGATGATATTCTTGAGAAACTGAAAGCAATAATAAAAAGCTGGATGTCATATCATTTAGATGTGGGAAAACTTAAAAGCGAGGATTTAATATTTTAAATATTACAGAATAATAGGAGGTATAAAATGGAAATTACATTGGAAAAGATTGAACTGGTTAAAGACAGAACAGGCGTATCCTATAAAGAGGCCAAGGAAGCTCTCGAAGCTGCTGACGGCAGCGTAGTTGACGCAATCATCGCCATCGAGGAAACCGTGGATGTAAAGAAGTCCAACAAAGCAGGCGAAGTAGCAAACGAAACCATGGACAAGATAAAAGAACTTGTCAAGAAGGGCAACATCTCAAAGATTTCAGTGAAGAAGGACGATGAAACCATCGTAAATATCCCTGTAAACGTTGGAATCGTAGGCACAATTGTGGCACCTTGGGGTGTTATTGCAGCTGCAATTGCCGCATTCGGCTTCAAGTGCAAGATAGAGCTTACCACTGATGAAGGCAAGGTAATAGACATAAGCCAGAAGGCAGAAGCTGCTGCCAGTGAAGTGAAGGAAAGAGGCTCTGTGGTATTCGACGAGGTTGTTGCTAAGGGTTCAGATGTAGTGAACGATGTCAAGGAAAAGGCTCCGGGCGTTTTCGATGATGTTGTAAAGAAGGGAACTGAAACTTACAATAACATCAAGGATGCTGCCGTAGAAAAAATTGAGGAGTTCAAGAAAAAAGGCGATGAGGTCCTGGACGATGTAGAGGATGCTTTTGACGACCTTATGGATAAAGTTGAAGGCTGCTGCTGCGAAGATGAAGAGGCAGACAAGACAGGCTGCTGCTGCGGAGAAGATGACGCGGACTGCTGCTGCGAAGAAAAAGAAGAAGAAAAATAGTTTAAGAGAAAAGAAAATAGGAAGGATTTTTTAGAAAAATGGACAGAGAAGTAACAATGGAAAAGATAGTTGCCCTTGCGAAGAACAGAGGATTTGTTTTTCCGGGCTCGGAGATTTACGGCGGTTTGGCCAACACATGGGATTACGGCCCTCTCGGCGTTGAATTCAAAAACAACGTTAAAAAGGCATGGTGGAGAAAATTCGTACAGGAATCCAAATACAATGTGGGGCTGGATGCAGCTATACTTATGAACCCTAAGACATGGGTGGCATCCGGGCATGTAGGCGGCTTTGCGGATCCATTGATTGACTGCAGGTCCTGCAAGGCCAGATTCAGAGCAGACAAGCTCATTGAAGATTATCATAAGGAAAAGGGAATTGAAGGAGTAGTTGTTGACGGATGGTCAAACGAAAAACTGGAAAGCTATATTGCCGAAAACAACATTCCATGTCCTGAGTGCGGCAAAAGCGATTTCACCGGAATCCGTCAGTTCAACCTGATGTTTAAGACATTCCAGGGTGTAACAGAGGATTCAAAATCTGAGATATATCTCAGACCTGAAACTGCTCAGGGTATTTTCGTAAACTTCAGAAACGTGCAGAGAACTGCCAGAAAGAAAGTACCTTTCGGCATCGCTCAGATAGGTAAATCCTTCAGAAATGAAATCACACCGGGCAACTTTACATTCAGAACAAGAGAATTCGAGCAGATGGAGCTGGAATTCTTCTGCAAGCCGGGAACTGACCTTGAGTGGTTCGCATACTGGAAGGAATATTGCGTAAACTTCCTTAAGAGCCTGAACATGAACATGGATAACATCAGAACCCGTGACCATGAGAAGGAGGAACTTTCCCACTACAGCAACGCTACGACAGATATCGAGTACCTGTTCCCGTTTGGCTGGGGTGAGTTATGGGGTATCGCAGACAGAACCAACTTTGACCTGACTCAGCACATCAACACATCCGGACAGGATCTCAGCTATGTTGATTCGGAAACAGGTGAAAAGTATGTTCCTTACGTAATTGAACCGTCACTGGGTGCTGACAGAGTGGCTCTTGCATTCCTGGTTGACGCATATAACGAGGAGGTCCTCACCGACGCCAACGGCAAGGAGGATGTGAGAGTGGTAATGAAATTCCACCCGGCTCTGGCACCGTTCAAGGCGGCTGTACTGCCTCTGGCCAAGAAATTATCACCAATTGCTGAGCCGATTCATGAAGAACTATCCAAGTACTTCATGGTCGACTACGATGCAGCGGGTTCAATCGGAAAGAGATATAGAAGAGAAGACGAAATAGGAACTCCATTCTGCATTTGCGTGGACTTCGATACTGAGACTGACGGCTGTGTGACTGTCCGTGACAGAGACACCATGGAACAGGTGAGAATCCCGGTAAGCGAGGTGCGCGCATATATCGAGGAAAGATTGTCATTTTAATCTGAAATGACAGAAGTGGAGAATTTTATGAAAAAATATGTTTACTCCTTTAATGAAGGTTCCAAGGAGATGCGTGACCTTCTGGGGGGAAAAGGAGCGAATCTTGCGGAAATGACCAGAATCGGCCTTCCGGTTCCTTTCGGTTTCACCATTACCACAGAGGCCTGCAACAGGTATTACGAGGAAAACTGTACTGTGGCCGATGATGTGGTGGAGGCCGTTTACGAGAAAATCGAGGAACTGGAAAACGTAACGGGGAAGAAATTCGGCTCGGAGGAAAATCCGCTGCTGGTTTCAGTACGGTCCGGCTCGGTCGTTTCAATGCCGGGAATGATGGATACCATCCTCAACCTGGGACTGAATGATGCCAGTGTGGAAGGATTGGCAGCCCTTACTGAAAACAGAAGGTTTGCCATGGACAGCTATCGTCGTTTTATTCAGATGTTCGGCGATGTGGTTCTGGAAATTCCAAAGGCGGAGTTTGACAAGGTGTTTGACGGACGCAAGAGGGAAAAAGACGTAAAATATGATGTGGATCTGAGCGCAGAAGACCTTGAGGCAATAATCTCCGGTTACAGAGAAATCGTAAAGGATTTTACAGGAAAGGATTTTCCTCAGGAGCCGAAGGAACAGCTCATCGAGGCTGTCAAGGCCGTGTTCCGTTCATGGAACAACGACCGGGCTGTGCTGTACAGAAAGCTTAACGGCATACCGTCAAGCCTGGGTACCGCAGTTAACGTTCAGTCCATGGTATTCGGAAACATGGGTGACACCTCCGGTACAGGAGTTGCATTCACCAGAAATCCGTCTACCGGAGAAAACAAAATTTTCGGAGAGTTTCTTGTAAATGCACAGGGTGAGGATGTGGTATCAGGTGTGAGAACACCTTTTGACATCAATAAAATGGCAGAAGCCTTCCCTGACTGTTACAAGGGCTTCATGAAAATTTCTGAGCTCCTGGAAAGGCACTACAAGGATGTGCAGGACATGGAGTTCACCATAGAAAGAAACAAGCTTTACATGCTCCAGACCAGAAACGGCAAGCGTACGGCTCAGGCGGCCGTAAAGATTGCTGTGGATATGGTTGAGGAGGGGCTTATCGATAAAAAGACTGCCATCACCCGACTGGCGCCTGAGCAGATTGACCAGCTCCTGCATCCTGCTTTCGATGCAGCTGAGCTTGCGGCCTCGGCGCCCGTGGCCACGGGCCTCCCGGCTTCGCCGGGCGCAGCCTGCGGACAGGTCTTTTTTACGGCGCAGGCTGCGGCCGAGGCTGCTGCCCGGGGCAAAAAGGTACTTCTCGTAAGGGAAGAAACTTCACCTGAGGACCTGGCAGGAATGGTGGCTGCAGAAGGCATACTGACGGCAAGAGGGGGAATGACCTCACATGCGGCGGTAGTTGCCAGGGGAATGGGCAAGTGCTGTGTAGCCGGATGCGCAGATATTCGCGTAAGCGAAACAGAAAAGATAATTACATTGCCTGACGACACGACAGTGTCAGAGGGACAATATATTTCCATTGACGGAAGCACAGGCTCTGTTTATAAAGGTATGATTAAAACCGTGGAAACAGAGATTACGGGAGATTTTGCCAAGCTTATGAGCTGGGCTGACGAAATCAGAGAGCTAAAGGTGCGTGCTAATGCGGACAATCCGAAGGATGCGGCACAGGCTCTGGTCTTCGGTGCAGAGGGTATAGGCCTTTGCCGAACTGAGCATATGTTCTTTGAAGAAGAAAGAATTCCAGCTATAAGAAGAATGATCTTGGCAGATACACATGAAGACAGGACAGCGGCTTTGGAAGTTCTCAAACCTTTCCAGCAGAGCGACTTCAGGGAGATTTTCAAGGTAATGGGAGACAGACCGGTAACTATCAGACTTCTCGACCCACCTCTCCACGAGTTTCTGCCTCAGGACAAGGAGGATATTGAGGAACTTGCCAAAATCATGGGGGTTTCTTATGAAAAACTCTCGGATAAAGTGAAGGAACTTCATGAGCTGAACCCTATGCTGGGAAACAGAGGCTGCAGACTGGCGGTAACTCATCCTGAAATTGCCGTAATGCAGACAGAAGCCATAATCGATGCTGCAATAGAAGTTTCACGTGAGGACGGAGTAGATATTATTCCTGAAATAATGATTCCGCTGGTTGGTTCGAAGGCTGAACTGGCTGCGGTTAAGAAGGTTGTAGTTGAGACAGCTGACAGATGTATTCGTGATGCAGGAGCCGGGATGAGTTATCTGGTGGGCACAATGATTGAGACACCGAGAGCGGCCTTGGCTGCCGGAAGCATAGCGGCGGAAGCTGAATTTTTCTCCTTTGGCACCAATGACCTGACTCAAATGACCTTCGGATTTTCACGTGATGACACCGGCAAACTTATAGAAGAGTACGTAAGACAGGGAATAATGAAAGACGATCCTTTCCGGACTCTTGACGTAGAAGGCGTCGGCAAACTGATGGAAATGGCTGTTTCCATGGGAAGACAGACACGCCCGAACCTGAAGCTGGGAATCTGCGGCGAACATGGCGGCGACCCGAGAACAATCGAGTTCTGCCACGAAACAGGCCTTAACTATGTTTCGTGTTCCCCTTACAGAGTTCCTGTGGCAAGACTTTCCGCTGCTCAGGCAGCCGTAAAGGCGGCTTTGGGCTCGTCCGCCGGCGGAGCAAAGGGAGGAAACGCATAATGGTTTCACTTTGGGGTACTGCCTGGGGAAATATATTGATGACATTTTTGATTTCAATGGTGCCGGTGATTGAGCTGCGGGGGGGCATACCCGCTGCGGTTCTTGCAGGACTGGACATAAGGATTGCGCTGATTACTGCCATAATAGGCAACCTGGTGCCGGTGCCCTTCATAATCATATTTATACGTAAAATATTCAAGTGGCTTCAGGCTAAAAGCCAATGGCTGGGCAATATGGTCCGCCGGCTCGAAGCAAAGGCTGATGCAAAAAAAGCTCAGGTGCTGAAATACGAGTTCTGGGGGCTGATGATTCTGGTAGCCATACCGTTGCCGGGAACCGGAGCCTGGACGGGAGCGCTGGTTGCGGCCATGCTGGATATGCAGCTCAAGAGAGCCTTTCCTGCTATAACCGCTGGTGTGGTGACCGCCGGGCTGATAGTGACAATTGCAACATACGGAGTGAGCGTGCTGATATAACGTCAGCACGCTTTTTATGTTTAATATGTATTGATATTATTTTAAATTTTCATTTTGGCCTATTTTTTTGTATTTTTGCAAAGGAAAACGTCCTTTTTGAAAAAAATACTTAGACACCTGGAGTAATCTGTAAATTTTTAATTGCATGCCAGTAAAGCTGCCCCACAAAAGTAAAATCCGGCCTGTCAATTGTCCGCTTCAGGGCCGGATTTTGTATATTATTTTCACTTGAGTCGAATTTTTTGTATTTTTGCAAAGAAAATCGGCCAAAATGAAAATTTCCTGCTATGGCTCAACGAAAGGCACACCCAGCACGTCGGCTGTGGACAGAGCCAGGTTTTCTCCTATCTGTTCGATGTTAGATGTAATCCAGTTGGCGTCTTC
Source organism: uncultured Oscillospiraceae bacterium (assembly GCA_964619875.1). GTDB lineage: Bacteria > Bacillota > Clostridia > Peptostreptococcales > Anaerovoracaceae > SUG1106. Next base: position 2,391 of record CAZUFU010000033.1, on the reverse strand, counting down.
TACATTGTCATGATATGCCACCTCCACCAGCACGGCTACAGCCCGGGTACGGCGCAGCTCTGCAAGGGTTGTGGTAGGAATGACTTTGACGAGTTCCGGATGAGGATATATGAGCTTAAGGTTGTTGGCGAAGATTTCTGCGGCAGCTCTGCCTCTGCTGCTGTCGCGGTAGTAGTAGACGTTAGGCCCCTGAATCATGCCCGCCAGGTTTTCCGGAGCTGCGTTGGTGTGGATAGCTAGATGGAGATCATAATTACCCGCGTTTGAAGCGTTTATGGAATCAACCACTGTTCCGCCCGGATTATTTCGAGTAAAATCAATGCCGCTGGCTCTGAGATAGGGAACCATTGCGTCTGCGATAAGATTAGTATAGTATTCCTCACTGCCTCCGGTAACAAACTGATTGTACTCCTGAGTTGAGGGACTAAGGTAAATACTGGCCATTTTAATACCTCCCTGAGATTAAATTACAATAATACCTTTTATACTATGCACAAAGCAGCGGTTTTGCCATTTTTCTGCCTGCTTTACGGCAAAAAGTTCCTGAAATCGACTGAAATCCATTGAAAAACAAAAGCTCTTATGTTAAAATACTTTAATATGGGTTATTGTTTTTTGAACACAAAAAATTAACAGACTTTGACAAAAAAATATCTATAGAGATACAAAAAAAGACTTATATGAAAGAAGGTCAACTCACAATGAGTCAGAAAGAAAAAATAATAAATATAGCAGTTATTGCACACGTCGATGCAGGTAAATCAACCCTTGTTGATGCTTTTCTCAATCAGAGCGGAGTTTTCCGCGCCAACGAGGAAGTGGTGGACTGCGTAATGGACAGCGACGATATCGAGAGAGAAAGAGGAATAACCATCTACTCCAAGAACTGCTCCATAATGCATAATGATGTAAAAATCAACATTGTGGACACTCCGGGACATGCTGATTTCAGCTCGGAGGTTGAACGAATAATGAAAACTGTTGATACGGTAATTCTGCTGGTGGATTCCAGCGAGGGACCGATGCCGCAGACCAGATTCGTGCTGAAGAAGTCGCTGGAGCAGGGACTCAACCCGATACTTTTTATAAACAAACTGGATAAGAAGGATGCACGTATAGATGAGGTTGTCGATGAGGTTTATGAGCTTTTCATGGATCTTGAAGCTAATGACGATCAGCTGGATTTCCCGATTCTTTACGGAATCGCACGTCAGGGAATCGCTGTCAGAGACCCTAAGGATGTAGAAGGAATGGAAGTCGGCGAGGGAGATTCTAAGATTAAAAAGAGTCCTGCCGGATACGGAGGGCTGGACCTTACTCCACTCTTCGATACCATCATAGAACACTGCAAGCCTTACCCGGATCTTAACGATGAGCCGCTGCAGCTACAGGTTTCCACTCTGGCCTACGATGATTACATCGGCAGACTGGGAATCGGAAGAGTCACCAAGGGAAAGATTAAAGAAGGACAGACGGTTACAGTTGCCAAGGCTGACGGTACTCTGGTACAGAGAAAGGTAAATCAGGTCTTTGTCTACAGAGGACTTAAGAGAATGGCTGTGCCTGAAGCCGAATGTGGAGATATCGTTGTTGTATCAGGTATTTCTGATATTTCAATCGGCGAAACCATATGCGATCCGGCAGATCCTCAGCCTATGGAAATGATACACATTGAGGAACCTACACTTTCCATGAACTTCATGGTAAACAAGTCGCCATTTGCAGGAAAGGTAGGAAAATTCGTAACATCAAGACACATAAGAGAGAGACTGAACAAGGAACTGGAAGTCAACGTGGGACTGCTGGTTGAGGAAACCGATTCCACTGACTGTTTCAAAGTGTCAGGAAGAGGAGAACTCCACCTTTCAATTCTCATCGAAAATATGAGGCGTGAGGGCTACGAACTGGCCGTTTCCAAGCCGGAGGTTATACTCAGAAGAGGCGAGGACGGCAGAACTCTTGAGCCTATGGAGGAAGTGGTAATATCTGTTCCCGACGAATATGCAGGAACTGTTATAAATAAGCTGAACATCAGAAAGGGTATTATGCGCCAGATGTCCGGCGAAAACGGATATTCCAGAATAGAGTATCTGGTGCCGACAAGAGGACTTCTTGGTTACAGAAGCGAGTTTATCAACGATACACGCGGCGAGGGAACCATGGTAAGGCGTTTCGAGTGCTTTGACGACTACAAAGGAGATATTCCGCAGAGAGTAAACGGCGTAGCCATCGCACAGGAAGAAGGTGTGTGCACACCTTATGCACTTTTCAATATAGGCGAGCGTGTTCAGATGTTCGTGGAACCGGGCACCAAGGTATATGAAGGCATGATCGTTGGAATGAACTCCAGAAACGATGATATGGTGGTAAATCCATGCAAGGCCAAGAGAG
>CAZUFU010000032.1:0-14516 GCA_964619875.1 uncultured Oscillospiraceae bacterium | reverse complement strand
CTCTTTCATCAAGGTCAAGCTGACCGGCAGCCAGCTCTGATGCAGGCTTTCTGCCGATAGCGACAAAAATGCCGTCACAGGCGAGCTTCTTTTCTTCGTCGGTCTTTAAATTTTTTATGCGGGCTCCCGTAACCTTAGCTCTGGGCGAGGTGACCGCAATATCACACAGGATGCCGGTAACCTGAGAATCCCAGCAGAACTCCACGTTTTCAGCTTTCAAAAGAGCTTCATGATACACTTTGGAAGCGCGCAGGGTATCCCTGCGATGAATTACAATTACCTTTGATGCAACACGGCTGAGCAGCATTATATCCGCTGCTGCCGTGTTTCCTCCGCCGACTACAACTACAGCCTTTCCCTTAAAAAACATTCCGTCGCAGGACGCACAGTAGCTGACGCCGCGGCCGACAAGCTCTTTTTCTCCGTCAACCCCAAGTTCCCTGGGTTCAGCCCCTGTGGCGATGACGACGGTGCGCCCGTAAAAGATGTCATCAGATGTTTTTATAACCTTCGGGTCGGGTTTAAGGTCTGCAGATAGAACCGTGGCAAACACTGTGCGGGCACCGAAACGCTCAGCTTCATTTTTCATCTTTTCCCCCAGCGAAAATCCCTCGATGCCTTCCTCAAATCCCGGATAATTGTCTATCTGATCAGTGAGCGCCATCTGGCCTCCCACGGCCATTTTTTCTATGAGCAGAGCCGCCAGACCTGCCCTGGCGCCATAAAGTGCGGCAGTATACCCTGCCGGGCCGCCGCCTATTATTATCATATCGTAAATCTTATCCATCATTAAAACTCCATTTTCATTCAGTCATATTCTGAACATTTATTATTCCCGTTTTCAAGTTAGATAATCTGCTCTGTTGAATTAAAAAAAGATGTATGATAAAATTAAATAGATATCTGTTGAAGGGAAAATCCACATGAATGAAAATAAAAAAATAAACCTTACATATAAAGCGGCGACTCTTGAAATTCTGGTTCAGGATGCTGTCAAAAGAGGGATAAAACACATAACCCTTGAAGCAACAGAGATGGGACGCCCGTTATATGAAAAGTATGGCTTTTTTGTGATGGATGATGAAATGATCCTGAAGTGTGTTTAAAAAGGAGAAGACTATGTTTGAATCAGCAGAAAAGCGACGCTATGGCTCGGACATAATGAAGACTGTTGCCGAATGCCTGAGCTACGGTGTGATTTATGTGGAGGAAGACGGACGTATAGGTGAATACAGTCCCCGGGCAAAGGAAATGATGGGCGTTACGCTTCCTGAGGGTGAAAGTCATCCGGAGGGGGAACTGAAAAGCGGCTATATCGTGTTCGCCTCAATGACCCATGTAACTTACGATTTGACGAACCTGTGGAAGTGGGAGGCAGAACTTACAGCTGTTCATATGTGGAACTGGGAAATCCGGGAATTCCACATTGCGTGGTTCCCATTGAAGGCTTGAGGGATTACCCTGAAGCTGAGCTGTTTGAGCTTGGGCGCAGCCTGAGAAACTATAAGGGATATCCGAAAGGGGCAAATGTAAATTTCTGCGAAATAATAGGACCGGATCACATTTTTGAAAGGACATACGAGAGGGGAGTGGAGGACTTTACATATGCCTGTGGAACCGGCACAGGTTCTGTCGTTACAATCCTTACACTTAAAGGAGAGGTCTCAGGAGATAAGGTTAAGGTGGATATGACAGGTGGAAGGCTGATTATAGACGTTGACAGAGAAAATGAAAAGGTGGATAACCTGTATCTTATCGGACCAACCAATATCGTGGTTAAGGGTGAGGCGACAGATGAGGAATTATTATTCTAGATTCTCACTGCATTTCCTCTGTTCGTATGGTTTGGAGGCGGCAAGCAGGGCATTAAGACTATGTAGTAACTTACATCGTTTCAAGATTTGTTGACGGTAAGGACTGGTTAGACAAGGCTTTAGCAAAGAAGAAAGAAGAAGCTGCAGCCTAGTCTGAAAGAAAAGAAAGGCTAGAAAAAAATGCTTGAAAGGAAATCGGTATAGTATGATTTGTGATAACATAACTGTAAAAGATGGTGTGTTATACTTTGCCGGACAGAATACAGTTGAACTGGCAAAGAAATATGGTACACCGCTGTATCTTCTTGATGAAGATAAAATTCGTGAAAAATGCAGAAGCTACAAGAAGGCTTTCCAGAAGCACTTCGGCCCCAATGCACAGCCGCTGTATGCTTCTAAGGCAAACTGCTTCAAGCGTCTTTACGAAATCATGAGTGAGGAAGAAATGGGCATCGATGTAGTATCATCAGGAGAAATCTATGTGGCACTGCAGGCCGGCTACGACCTTTCTCATGCATATTTCCACAGCAATAACAAAACCGATGCTGACATTGCCTATGCTATAGAAAACGGTATCGGATATTTTGTAGCAGACAATGTTGAAGAAGTAAAAGCCGTTGAGGCGGAGGCCGCTCGCAGAGGAATCAAACAGAAACTTCTTCTCAGACTGACTCCTGGAATTGACCCGCACACATACGAAGCCGTTGCAACGGGAAAGGTTGACTCCAAGTTCGGAACACCGATTGAGACAGGTCAGGCCGATGAAATCGTGGAATTCACCCTCAAACAGGAACATGTTTCTCTGGAAGGCTTCCATTGTCATGTCGGATCACAGGTATTCGGTGAGGATATCTTCGAAAGAGCTGCTGTGGTAATGCTGGAATTCGTTGCACATATGAGAGATAAGCTGGGATACACAGCAAGAGTACTTGATCTGGGCGGCGGATATGGTGTTCGCTATACTGAAGAAGATCCGTATCTCGATATCGAGACAAAGGTGGAGCAGGTTGCAGAGGCTATCAAGTCCACATGTGCAAGACTTAATATGGAAGTGCCTGAAATCCACATGGAACCTGGCAGAAGCATTGTTGCAGATGCAGGAATGACACTCTATACTGCAGGAACAGTTAAAATTATCCCTGGATACAAGAACTATGTTTCTATCGACGGCGGTATGCCGGACAATCCGAGATTTGCACTCTACGGCTCATCCTATACATGCCTTCCGGCAAACAAGATGGACGAAGTTCGCGACTTTGAGTGCTCAATAGTGGGGCGCTGCTGCGAGTCCGGAGACACCATTCAGGAGCATGTAATGATGCCGTCAAGCATCGGACGCTATGATACCGTTGCTGTATGTACCACAGGTGCATATAACTACTCCATGGCATCAAACTACAACAAGCTGCCAAGACCTGCGACAGTAATGCTAAAGGGTGAAAACGAAAGCTATGTGGCTGTAAAACGTGAAAGTTTTGAGGATCTCGTGAGAAACGATGTCTAGTAAACAATATTCGATAACAATTGTCTACCTTTTAAAGAGACCCGCATCGTGTGATGCGGGTTTCTGCTAGGGATTGGTTATTTTACATATATGCGCGGCGGTCTTGCCGTAATGCGGGCAATAATGTCGTTTTTATTGGTTCCTGCCAGAGATGAGGCTTCGGCAATAGTCATGGAGCCATCGGTGCCGTCGCCGTAGATTACGGCTTCCATGCCTTCACAGACATCAGGCACATCAGTTACATCTGCCATACACTGGTCCATGCATATTACACCCACAAGGGGGGCCTTGACACCGTTTATTATTACATAGCCTTTATCTCTTAAATTGCGAGGGTAGCCGTCGGCATATCCGAAAGGAAGAGTAGCGATAATGCTGTCTCGGTCTGCTTTCCAGAGGTAGTCATAGCTGACGCCTTCTCCCTTGTGAATACTGTGGAGCTGAGAAACTGCGGTTTTGAAGGTCATTGCCTGTTTAACATCCAGATGGCCTTTTTGATAGCCCACCATGCCGTAAATCAGGGCTCCGGGCCGAATCATATTCAGACGATATTCCGGAAAATCCACACATGCGATGCTGTCGGCAAGATGCTTATATCTGAAACGGCAGCCGCGGCTTTCCAGCTCTGCGGTAAAGTCAGTGAACAGACGGAACTGTACTTCGTTTTCAGCATCGCCTGTCAGGGCAAGGTGAGTGAAAATACCCTCCACCTCCACATCAGCCAGGTCAAATATGCGGCATATCTCATCTGCAAAGAAATCAGACGGGACCTTTCCTAAACGGTGGAAGCCTGTGTCCACTTTGATATGTACTTTTGCCCGCTTGCCTGATTTTCCTGCAAGCTCATTTAAAAGCTCTGCCTGTTCAAGAGAAAATATGGTCTGAGTGATGTCATTTTCGACCACATGGTGAAGAAGCCTGTCGGGTGTATGACCCATGATAAAAACAGGCCACAAACAATTGGCAGCTTTAAGCTCCAGCGCTTCAGTCAGAGTTGCAACAGCCAGATAAGCAGCACCTTCTTCGATGAGGGTTTGAGAAATGGCTGCTGCACCGTGTCCGTATCCGTTAGCCTTTATAACCGGCATTACAGCTACTTCAGGGCCTGCCATCTGTTTTATCTGCTGCATGTTGTATGATATTCTGCCAAGGTCAACCTCTACACGGGTGTCACGAAGCAATTCCTGATTATATTGGTTTTCTGTTACCATTGCTTGCTTTCCTCCTCCAGAATTTTAAGAACTGCGGCTGCTTCGGTAAGTATTCCTGTACGGATGCATTCTTCATCAGGGTTGAAACGGTCGCTGTGGATGGCGTATGGGTGTTCTTCTCCCGGATGGCGGGCACCAATATTATAGTAGATACCGCGGCCTGAATGACAGAAAAATGCAAAGTCGTCTGACCCCAGACTTGGCTTTTTATTGATTTTGACGTGGTCTTCGCCCAGTACAAGTCTTCCTGCCTCCATGACCCAGGCAAGAAGGGTGTCGTCGTTTTCCAGAGTTGGGTAGCTGTCTGTGAATTCCACTTTGCATGAAGCGCCGTAGGCCTGGGCAGTTGCTGTACAGAGTGCCTCAATATGTTCCTTCACCGATGCCATGTTGTGCATCTGGAGCGAGCGGATAATACCGGAAAATCTGGCTTCGCCGGAAATTATGTTTTCCTTGGTGCCGCTTTCAAAAGTTCCTACGGTAATAAGGACGGCTTCTGCAGGATCCGTTCTCCTTGTAATTACTGACTGCAGCCCGGTGACCATGGCGCACGCAGGAAGAAGGGCATCTATACCGTCTGTGGGATGAGCGCCGTGACAGGATTTACCTGTTACAGTTACATAAAATTCGGTTGAAGCTGCATTCATAGGACCCGGAATACACTCAATACTGCCGGCATCTGTGCCGGTGTCAACGTGGAGTCCGATGACGCTGTGGATTTTTGGATTGGAAAGGCATCCTGCATCTATCATCTGCTTGGCGCCACCTATGGTCTCCTCCGAGGGCTGGAAAAACAGTCTGACAGATCCGGGCAGCTTATCTTTCATCTGGCACAATACTTCTGCTGTGCCCAGAAGAACTGCCGTATGTATGTCATGCCCGCATGCGTGCATTACACCCGGGTTTTGGGATTTAAATGGGATTTCAGCTCTTTCCGTGAGAGGAAGTGCATCCATATCGGCACGTATTCCCACACCGTGCTCACGATTGTTGCCATAGATGACAGCACTTATTCCATGACCTGCGATTCCGGACTGATATTCGATGCCGAGAGCGTCAAGCTTTTCACAGATTGCAGCAGCTGTTTGTTCCTCCTGTTCAGAGAGTTCAGGGTTCATATGCAGCTTGCGTCTGAACAATACAGCGTCGCCATATACCGCATCTGCAAGGGCCTTTAACTGGTTGATATCATAATTCATAACATACCTCCGATGTTTCGATACGTTTTTATATATAATTCTTTGCAATTCTCGTGCCTAATGGCACAAAATTTGCTTTATTAATTTGCAATTTATATATATAATAACACAGGAGGTAAAAAAAATCATGAGAATAATAGATATGCATTGTGACACCCTGCTGGCAGGCTGGAAAAAGCCGGAGCGCAGCTTTTATGACGGAGATACATCAATTAATCTTAAACTGCTTAAGGAAAATGGAAGTATGCTGCAGTTTTTTGCCATGTATCTTCCGAGAAAAGAAATGAAGACCATGGATTCCTACGATATTCTTAAGGGAATTTACGGTTATTATCAGACACAGATGGAAACATACAGTAATCTTATCAAGCCGGTTTACTCTGCTCAGGAAGCTCTGGAAAATGAGAAAAACGGTTTTCTTTCGTCACTTCTCACAGTAGAAGACGGAGTATTTATTGATGGCAAAATCGAGAGAGTTAAGGAAGTATACGATATGGGAGTACGTCTCATTACTCTCATGTGGAACTTTGAAAATTCTGTAGGCTTCCCGTGCAGTGATGACCCGGAAGCGCATATCAAGGGACTTAAGCCCTTAGGAATAGAAGTTGTGGAAAAGATGAACGAGCTGGGAATGATTATAGATGTTTCCCACATGTCTGAAGGCGGCTTCTACGATGTGGCGAGATACAGCAAAAAACCTTTCGTGGCGTCCCATTCCTGTGCAAGAGCCCTTTGCAATCACAGACGAAACCTTACTGACGATCAGCTTAAAACCATCGGAAACGCAGGCGGCATAGTTGGTGTAAATTTTGAATGCTCATTCCTTAAAGAAGGCTCAGACAGGGCAACTTTTGACCAGATAATAGAGCATCTGATGTATATGAAGGATAAGGCGGGAATTGATGCAGTCGGCTTCGGTTCTGATTTGGACGGAATCGATGATAACGGCGAACTGGTTAATTACAGCGGATTCAAACCGCTGCTTGAACGCATGGAAGATAAGTTTACATACGATGAAATCGATAAAATATGCAGAGAAAACGCTCTTCGTGTAATGAGAGACGTTCTCGGCAAGTAAAATTGAATTTTTGTTGTTTTTTTCTCTAAAAAACCTCTTGACTATACGGTAACTGTATACTTTAAAATAAAGGTAGAAACGAGAGGTGAAATAGAAATGAAATTAAGTTTCAAAACAAAATTTTCCTATGGCGTTGCTGCAATCAGCGACAATGCCATGTATACTCTTGCGGGAACCTATCTTTTGCTTTTTCTGACAACAGTAGCAGGTGTCAGCCCGGCTGTTGCAGGAACCATTTCTGCAATTGGTTCTGTATGGGAAGCGATGTGTGCTCCCATTGTAGGATATAAGTCAGACAGGATGCAGTCGCGTTTTGGAAGGAGAAAGCCGTTCCTTCTTATGGCGGCCTTTCCCATTGCAGTGATTACCGCGCTGCTGTTTACTACATTTGATTTCAGTCCTGCTATGAAAACCGCTTATTATGTTGTGATGGTTATCCTCTTCTGGACATTTTTTTCCAGTGAGTTTGTTCCGTACATGGCTTGGGGTTCTGACCTGACAGAAGATTACAATGAACGTACTGTATTGCGTTCTTTCTCCTATGTGTTCAATCAGGTGGGAATGGGGATCGGTATGGTTATGCCGACGATTATTGTGGATTATTGTATGGCACATGGAAGAACTCTTCAGCAATCCTGGCAGTTGGTCGGGATTTTTGTTGGTGTCTGCTGCTGCGGTGCTCTTCTGTTCAGTGCGTACAATGTGAAGGATACGGATATAAAAGATTTTGTAAAGCCAAAGAATAAAGAAAAATTCCTGGAAATGAAAGCTGTAATCGGAATTTTCAAACAGTATGTTGATATTCTGAAACTGCGGCCTATACAGTACATTATAGGAGCCAGTCTTGCTTATCTGGTTGCAAATGTGGTATTTGGTGCTGACCGTGTGTTCTTCATGCGATACAATATGGGATTATCGGAATCTATGATTTCAATCATGCTTTTGGTAATTACGGTTAACGGTATCATAATGGTTCCGTTTATCAGCAAATTTGCGACCCGATTTGATAAGAAAACTGTATTCATGCTGGGAATCGGTGGCGGCGGAGCTTTGATGATTCTCATGCGTATTCTTGGAATCAACAGTCTTCCTGCTCTGCTTGCAACAGTCGTGTTTTACGGTATTGCCAATGCATGTTACTGGCAGTTGATGCCATCCATGCTATATGATGTGTGTGCCGTCGAGGAACTGATGTCCGGTGAAAACCGCTCCGGTGCTGTAATATCTCTTCAGGCACTGTCTGAGTCCCTTTCCATAGCGCTGAGCAATCAGATGCTGGGAATTATTCTGCAGTTGGCAGGGTTTGATGGTTCTGCAGCAGTACAGACTGCGACTGCGCAGCATTGGATTGCAAACTGTTTTGCGGTAATTCCGGGATTGTTTATGCTTCTGGCCGGACTGATAATTAAAAAGTATCCGATAGATAAAACAGTTTTTGAGCGTATTATGAATGCACTGGAACGCAGAAATAATGGCGAAGAAATTGATGTAAAGGAATTTGAAGATATTTTGTAATAGTCGCATACCGGAAAAGTAATATAGTATTATAACGGAATGCGGAGGTAATGAAATGGCATTAGGAGTAAAGAAGCTTCATCTGGTAGATGAAACGCCGATACAGTATCTTGAGACATTGTCCAGGGAGCTGGGAATAGAGTTATACATAAAACGTGATGATCTGACATATTACGGTGCAGGCGGAAACAAGCTGAGAAAGCTGGAGTATCTGGCGCAGGAGGCTTTGGATCAGGGGGCGACTATGCTCATTACAGTGGGAGGAGCTCAGACTAATCACGGCAGACTTACTGCGGCAGTAGCTGCAAAGTTGGGACTTAAATGCGCCATTATCGCTATAGATGATTATCCGGGAGAGGTATCGGCCAATATACTTCTCGACAGAATAATGGGCTGTGATCTGATTTTAAAGGCGGATGACGGACGTGATGAAAACGAGCAGTTTGACGAGCTTTGCCCTCAGATAATAAAAGAATATGAAGAAAAGGGCGAAAAGGTTTATTTTATACCTATGGGAGGTTCTAATGAAATGGGCGCACTGGGCTATTACGATTGTGCAGTAGAGCTTGACCGTCAGGCTAAGGAACTGGGAATTGAAGACGCGAGAGTAATCGACTCTGTTGGTTCCATCGGCACATATATTGGCCTTTACTGCGGACTCAAAAACGAAGGCTCATCTCTGCGCCTTACAGGCATTGCAATTTCACCTTTTGGCGATTATAAGGAAAGGCGCATAGTGGAATATTTTAATCAGATGAAGTCGAAATTCGGTCTCTCCATTGATGCCACAAGAGAAGACTTCGACATTGAGAAGGATTACACCCGCGGTGCTTATAACAACCCTTGCAAGGAGGTCCGCGAGGCTATATACCTCATGGCAAGAAAAGAAGCCATACTCCTTGACCCGTGCTACACCGGCAAAGGCTTCGCAGGAATCGTAGATATGGTTCGCGATGGCAAGATAAAGCAGGGTGAAAAGGTGATCTTCATCCACACAGGCGGTTTCCCGGGACTCTACACACTTCATCACAGAGTGGAGTTCGAAAAAGATCTTGAGGACGGCATCAGAATAATTAAATAACTCATAAATTCCTCCTGCCCGGCATAAAAATCAATATGAAAGATTTTTAACGGTCAGGAGGAAAAATTTTATGGAAAACAAGGAAATTGCGCGGAATTATCGATTTTTGGCGATTCTGCTGGGTGCCATGATTGCCGGTTGTATAGTGGGCTGGGCTGCACCTGAATTTGCAGTGAAACTCAAGCCTTTCGGAACAGTTTTTATCAACATGATGTTCTGTATCGTGGTACCCCTAGTATTTGCTTCCATTTCCAGTTCGGTGGCAGGTATGAGGTCCAGAAAGAGAGCAGGCAAAATTCTGGGTACAACTGTTGCCATATTTGTAATAACAGGTGCTATAGCGGCTTTTATAATGTTCGTTTTAATGAAGGTGTTTCCGCCGGTTCTTACTGCGTGGGAGGACATTCCGGCGGAGGAAATAGGAGAGTATGCCACATTGTCGGATATGATAGTAAACTTCTTTACGGCCAGCGATTTTGTGGGATTGCTCACAAGAAGGGCAATGCTGCCTCTGATAGTTTTCTCGCTGCTCTTCGGTTTTGCCGCCAATTTGGCAGAAAGCGGGGAAGGGGTCATTACAAGATTTCTGGAAAGCTTAACCAATGTAATGCTTAAGTTCGTAAAGATTATTACCTATTATGCACCTATAGCCTTCTTTGCTATCTTTGCAGGTCTGGTAGCGGACTACGGTTCAATGATTACCGAATCATACGGTCGTGCTATGATGGTATACTACCCTCTTTGCTTCGTTTACATATTCACAGCATTTCCGCTCTTCGCCAGATTCGGAGGCGGCCCGGGTGCTGTAAAGGTCATGTTCAAGTACATTGCAAGGCCGGCTGTGGTATCTCTGGGAACTTGTTCATCAGTTGCAACCATTCCGACCAATATGGAGGTGGCGGAGGACACGGGAATTTCCAAGGATGTATCGGAAATGGTAATTCCTCTCGGTGCTACTATGCATATGGACGGATCCTGCTTTTCCTGCGTGCTTAAAATCGCCTTTGTCTACGGCGTTTTCGGCATCGATTTTACATGGGGACAGCTGATTCCTATTATACTTGTGGCAGTTCTTTCATCGGTGGGTATGTCAGGAGTTCCCGGCGGAGGATACATAGGAGAATACATTATATGCTCCATTTTCTTCCCGGCGCAGATGGAACTGGCATTCCCGATTCTGGTTGCAATCGGCAATCTTGTAGACCCGCCTGCTACTATGATAAACTCCTCGGGAGACTATGTTGTGTCCTACATCGTATCAAGATATGTGGACGGCAAGGACTGGCTGCAGCAGAAGCTTGGCGCGCATAATCAGGCGTAGGCATGTAGCGGTAAAGCATAGTAAAATTAAAAGAGTACGCTTCGTGGCATAAAATGAGCGAAGCGGTTTTTTGTGTTTTTGAAGCATATGCAGGTATATTTATATGGACTAACAGGGGTTAGGAATGTTATAATATAACGATATTATATAAAATGATAAAAAGAGATAAGAGATATTTTTGGAGGAAAAGGATAATGGAAGTGAAAGAATGTTATGAAGCCTTTGGGGGAGAATATAGTGATGCAATCGAAAGGCTTCAGAGTGATGCGCTGGTCAAAAGATTTACAGTTAAATTTTTAAGCGATCCGAGCTTCGAAGCGCTGGAGTCTGCTGTGAGCAGAAAGGATTATGAGGAAGCTTTCAGAGCGGCTCATACCCTCAAAGGAGTAAGTCAGAACCTGGGTTTCAAAGAACTGGGAGATGCAAGCGGCCTGATCACAGAGGCCTTAAGAGACAGAACCAAGGCAGTCGATGAAGAGCAGTGCGACAGACTTATGGGACAGGTTAAAGCGGCTTATGACAAGACAACCGGAGCAATCCGCATGATGAGCGAGGCAGAACAGTAAAATGGGAAAACTGCTGAACGTAAAATATGGATGTATTCATGGCACATACTGGATGTACTACGGTGTTGCCTGCAGCTTTGCCTCAGCTTTTTTGCTGGCAAGGGGATACAGCAACGCAGAAATCGGCCTTATTCTTGCAGTGGGAAACATCCTCGCCGTATTCCTGCAGCCATTGATTGCGGATCTGGCGGATCGTTCAAAAAAACTCTCACTTATTGGAGTGACGCAGCTTTCGGCTGTCCTGCTGATGATACTGACATTGCTGCTGTTTGTTATGAAGCAGAAGTCTGCAGCACTGTGGGTGGTATATGTGCTGATAATGGCATGGATGACCTCCCTGCAGCCATTGTTTAATTCCCTGACTTTCAAACTGGAGGAAACGGGCGTACATATAAATTTTGGTGCATGCAGAAGCGTCGGCTCTCTTGCCTATGCAGTTCTATGTGGGTTTCTGGGTACCCTGGTTGAAGCGAAAGGTGTAGATGTACTTCCTTTATCCGGAGAAATAGTGCTTGTCATGCTGCTGGCGAGTCTGGCGGCTGTGAAGATGCAGTTCGACAGAATGATGAAAGAAAAAAACAAAGCAGGCACAGTCACGGACACAAAAGACGGACGGTTACCGGCGGCTGAGCATTCAGACATTGAGGAAGCTGAAGAAGAAATAAACCTTTCACTTTTTGTGAAGAGAAACAAGCTTTTCGTGATTCTCAATCTGGCGGTTATCGGAGTGTTTTTTAGCAATTCGATTCTCAATAATTTCATGCTCCAGGTTGTAGAAGGCGTAGGCGGAACCAGTGAGGATATGGGTAGGATTTTTTCTGTAATGGCTTTTCTGGAAATCCCTGCTTTGTTTTTCTTTGATAATATAAGAAAGAGGTTTTCCTGTCAGCTGATGCTCAAGTTCGCAGCAATATGTTTTACATTAAAAATACTCCTGATATATCTGGCAGAAAGCGTGACTATGATATATGTGGCCCACCTGCTGCAGACCTTCTCCTTTGGGCTGTTCCTGCCCGCCATGGTTTCATTTATCGGAGAGGTTATGGCAAAGGGAGAGGCTGTTAAGGGCCAGGCGCTTTATACCGTTATGACTACTGTGGCAGCCACGCTGGCAAGTGTTCTGGGAGGAATAATGCTGGATGCTTCAGGACCGGGCTTCATGCTCCTGGTATCCACTGTTGCTACAGGACTTGGTGCCCTGGTGCTGGTACTGATTGTGGACAGAATAAAGAAAAAATAATGTTCAGCTGTAATCTTATAAATAAAGGACAACATCACCTCATAAGTTATCGTGAGGTGATTTTTATGTTTAAAATTAATTTAAAGAAGATAGTAATGTGTATCAGTTTGGGTGCCGGATGCATTGCAGTGCTGCTTGCAGTGGCAGCTGCTCCATTAGGAAAGATTCTGCCGGGAGGACATGTGGGTGTTTCAGAAGGTTCGAGAGAAAATGAAGCTGTTGAAACAGCGGCAGACGGAAACTGGGGTCTTTCTTTTCAGCAGGAGGGACAGCCGCCTGTGGGCAATGCGGCTCCGGAGTACCTTGCAAAGTACAATGCCTATTACATTGCCGGAACGAGTGATAAAGCGGACGATGCTGAAAGTGCAAAGCCTGTATACCTGACCTTCGACGCAGGCTATGAAAATGGCTATACAGCCGAAATTCTGGACATATTAAAGGAAAAGAAGGTACCGGCGGCATTCTTTCTGGTTGGAAACTACATTGAGGAAAACCCTGAGCTTGTAAAGCGCATGGAGGCTGAAGGTCACATAGTGGGCAATCATACAATGCATCATCCGGATATGTCGGCTATTGTAGACGAGGAGGCATTTAAAGCTGAAATCAGGGAACTGGAGGACACATACAGAAAGACAGTGGGCAAAGAGCTTCCCAGGTTTTACAGACCGCCTCAGGGCAAATACAGCGAGGCCAATCTCGAGCAGGCTTCACGACTGGGATATACAACTCTTTTCTGGAGCCTCGCTTATGTAGACTGGCTCGAAAACGATCAGCCTGATGAAACGGAGTCCATAAATCTTCTTAATAAACGTATACATCCGGGCGCGATTGTCCTGCTCCACAGTACCTCCAAGACCAACAGCAAAATTCTCGCACAGCTTATAGACGGCTGGAAAGAACAAGGGTATGAATTCAGGAGCGTGTCTGAACTGGGCATGGGAAAGGTGTAGAAATAGGGTTTCAAATCTTCACCTAAAATACACAAAAAACTTTATAAAATATGTTGACTTTATAGGAGCCTGGGGGTATATTATATATAGTGATTAGCACTCGAAGGTAAAGAGTGCTAACGACATAAAAAGAAAGGAAGAGACAACATGGAATTAAGCGAACGAAAACTGAAGATTTTGCAGGCCATTATAAGTGACTATGTGAGAACTGCAGAGCCCGTCGGTTCCAGAACTCTTTCGAAGAAACCGGAGCTTGGTTACAGTCCGGCTACCATCAGGAACGAGATGGCAGACCTTGAGGAGCTGGGTTATCTTACACACCCTCACACCTCGGCCGGCAGAGTTCCTTCCGACAAGGCATACAGATTGTATGTAAACGCTCTTATGGAAAAGAAAGAGCTTTCCAGAGAGGAAAAGAATATAATAGCGGAGAGACTTCACTCAACAACAAACGAGTTTGAAAAGACAATCGAGCACGCAGCCAGCGTGCTTTCCGAAATCACGAACCTGACAAGCTTTGCTCTTACACCTAAAAAGAACGAAGATGTGCTGAAGTTCATAAACCTTCTTCCTGTAGACGAGGATACGGTGGTTCTGATGATTGTTTCAGAGAGCGGCAAGGTTTCCAACAAGGCAGTCCACATGAGCGTGCCTTATACGGAAGAGAACCTGCAGCTGCTTTCAAAGACTATGACTTACAACTACAAGGGAAAGACAATCAGTCAGGCGCTAACAAACAACATTATCGCCAATTTTGAGACGGATATCGTGGCTATGAGCGGTCTGGCGGAAGATGTTATGCCGAACTTCATGAAGACTCTGGAGGATATGCTTAATGTAAATCTGTACATGGAGGGTCTGACAAACATCTTCGACATTCCGGAATACAGTGACCTTTCCAAGGCGAGAAGCTTCATCGAGATGCTCAGCCAGAAGGAGGAGCTTACCAAGAAGCTTATCGAGCGTGATGACGGAATAATCGTTACCATAGGTGAGGAAAATCCGGATGACATCATGCAGGACTGCTCACTGATTAC
>CAZUFU010000031.1:0-14951 GCA_964619875.1 uncultured Oscillospiraceae bacterium | reverse complement strand
CGTCTGCACTCAGGGCCGGAATTTCAAGAGAAGGCGCAATGAGGATTCTTGATACTATTACTACGGATGAAGCCCTTGACATTCTCTGTGAAGAGAACATAATGAAGGAAACCATGGATGTAATAATAGAAAAAATATCGTTTTATCTCAATCACCGGTCATACGGAGCTGTTGAAACAGAAGCACTGGTATTTTCCAATGACAGGGGATATCTGGGAGAAACAGCAGGATTCAGGGAAATGGTAGAAAAGATAAAAGGAGAAATGAATGAAGGGTAGGCTTTACGGAATAGGAGTAGGTCCCGGAGATCCGGAACTTATGACAATAAAGGCAAAAAAGACTATTGAGGGCAGCGATGTTGTAATTGTGCCGGGTGAAAAGGTAAAAGACTCAATTGCGTATAAGATTGCAAGGGGAGCATGTGAAAACCTGGATGAAATGAAACTTGTGGCTCTTGAGATGCCAATGATAAAGGACAAAGCCAGACTTGATGAAATGCATGACAGGGCGGCCAAAGAAATTGAAAAATATCTCGATGAGGGAAAGACCGTAAGCTTTCTCACTCTTGGAGATGTGACAGTGTACTCAACATATATGTATGTTCACAAGAGAGTGGTAAAAGACGGATATGATGCTGCCATAATCAACGGCATCACATCTTTTACGGCTGCGGCTGCAAGGCTTAACACAGACCTTGTTGAGAGAGAAGAACCTCTTCATGTGATTCCCGCTACTTTCAAGGTTAATGGAATGGCGGAACTACTCTCTCTGCCGGGCACAAAGGTGCTCATGAAATCAGGAAAGGAAATCGGAAAAGTAAGAGATGCGATTATTGCAGGCGGTCAGAAGGCCATGATGGTTGAAAACTGCGGCATGGAAAACGAAAAGATATATTTTGATGCGAAGGATATTCCTGACTCTGCATCATATTATTCACTGATTATTGTAAAAGAAGCACAGGAGGAAGCGTAATGAAAACAATTCACTTTGTTGGTGCCGGAAGCGGTGCCGCAGATCTGATTACATTAAGGGGAAAGCAGCAGCTTGAAGAGGCTGACATCATAATTTATGCCGGTTCCCTTGTCAATCCGGATCTTCTTAAATATGCAAAGGACGGATGCGAAATCTTCAATTCAGCGAAGATGACACTGGAAGAAGTCCTTGAAGTTATGATCAGAGGCACAAAGGAAGATAAACAGATTGTGAGACTGCACACCGGAGACCCTTGCCTTTATGGAGCAATCCGTGAGCAGATGGATGTTCTCGATAAGGAAGGAATTCCATACGACTATACCCCGGGGGTGAGCTCCTTCTGCGGTGCAGCATCAGCGCTTAACCTTGAGTATACCCTTCCCGATATTTCACAGAGCGTGATTATCACAAGAATGGCAGGCAGAACTCCGGTACCCGAAAAGGAAAGCATCGAATCCTTTGCGGCACACAACGCCACCATGGTGGTATTCCTTTCAACAGGTCTTCTCGAAGAACTGAGCCAAAGGCTCATTGCAGGGGGATATACGGCAGACACTCCTGCAGCAATCGTATACAAGGCCACATGGGATGATGAAAAGTCATTTATTTGCACAGTAGGAACCCTTGCCGAAACAGCAAGGAAGAACAACATTACCAAGACTGCTCTTATGATCATCGGCAATGTTGTCGGATGTACAAATTACGACAGGTCGAAGTTATATGATCCGGGATTCACCACAGAATTCCGCGAGGCAACAAAGTAAGGAAACAAAATGAAGATTTCAATACTATGTCTGAGCATATCAGGCTATGAAACGGCACTCCGGATTAAAGAGATGCTTAAAAATGAATATGAAACGGAAATCTTCAGAAAAGGAACGTCCTTCGAAGATTCAATCACAGATTCTCTTAGCCAGTGGACAGAAAAGCACTTTGGTGAGGATGCCATAATATTTGTGAGCTCCACGGGAATTGCCGTCCGTGCCATAGCACCTTTTGTGAAGAGCAAAAAGACAGACCCTGCCGTACTGGTAGTGGACGATATGTTTAATTTTGTAATTCCTCTTCTTTCGGGGCACCTTGGCGGAGCCAACAGACTGGCAATGCGGATTGCAGAGGCTAAAGGCGCCACAGCGGTGGTGACAACTTCTACAGACATTCACGGCAAGTTTGCACCGGATGTTTTCGCCCAGAAAAACGGGCTTGTAATCACTGATTTTATCAGAGCCAAAGAGGCAGCAGCTGCCCTTATAAGGGGTGAAAAAATAACCGTGTACTGCGACAGTGAAGTCATCGGAAACATTCCGGAGGAGGCTGAGGTCAGAAGTCTGGCAGAACTACGGGAGTCGGACCGCCACAAGGCAGGGTTTTCAATAGTAATATCGCCGTATTTAAAGGACGGCAGTGCTGCTGTAAACTCGCTTTGGCTGATTCCGAAAACAGCTTATCTGGGAATAGGTCTCAAGGAAGGGAAGTCCGAGAAGGATATTGAGAAAACAGCAAAGGCATGCATGGAGAAGGCCGGGATTACAGAACGTGCAGTAAAGAGAATAAGTTCTGTTGACATCAAGGAAAAAGAGAGAGGCCTCCGCGAGTATGGGGAAAGGCTTCATTGCGATACTGAATTTTTTACCGGTGAGGAGCTTGAATCTGTACCCGGAGAGTTTACGGAATCGGAATTTGTAAAGAGCATAACCGGTGTGGGAAATGTATGTGAGCGAAGCGCACTTCTTTCTGCAATGAAAGATGGGGATGAAGCAGATGCAGAGCTCATAGAAAAGAAGTTCTCACTGGACGGAGTGACTGCAGCAATTGCATTAAAGAAAGGAAAAGTCAGCTTTGAATAAAATTTATGTAGTAGGAATAGGCCCGGGAGCCTATGAAAAAATGACCATTGAAGCAGCAGAAGCACTGAAGAAGTGCGATACAATCATAGGATATACAGTTTACATTGATCTGGTGAAGGACCATTTTGCCGGTAAGGAATTCTTAAGCACTCCAATGAGAAAAGAAGTTGAGAGATGCGTAATGGCCTTTGAAGAAGCGAACAAGGGCAAGAATGTGGCTATGATCTGTTCGGGAGATGCCGGCGTTTACGGTATGGCCGGACTTATCTATGAGGTAGGAAAGGACTACCCGGAAACAGAAATCAAAGTTATACCCGGAGTAACTGCTGCAGTAAGTGGAGCAGCGGTGCTGGGAGCACCTCTTATTCATGATTTCTGCCTGATCAGTTTAAGTGATCTGCTCACTCCATGGGAACTGATCGAAGAAAGACTTCGCTCTGCGGCAAAGGGCGACTTCGTATGCTGTCTTTACAACCCTTCAAGCGTGAAGAGACACGACTACCTAATGAAAGCCTGCGATATTCTCATGGAGCAGAAGTCAGGTGAAACGGTATGCGGCATAGTAAATAATATCGGAAGAGACGGTGAAGGAATGAAGGTAATGTCACTTAAAGAACTGAGAGACACTGAAGTTGATATGTTCACCACCGTCTTCATAGGAAATTCACAGACAAAAGTTATTAAGAGCAAGATGGTAACACCGAGAGGCTACAAAAATGTGTAAAGTAATTTTGTTTGGAGGAACCACAGAGGGAAGACTCCTCGCACAGTTCCTTGATGAAAATCGTATAGATTCAGTTGTGTGTGTTGCAACGGAATACGGCGGAAGTCTTGTTCGCGGGTGCAGCTATGTGAAAGTGATTGAGGAACGTCTTGATGAGACTGAGATGGAAGAGCTGATTAACAGTGAAAAGCCGCAGCTTGTAATTGATGCAACTCATCCATTTGCAAAGATTGTAACAGAGAATATCTTGGGGGCTTCAGAGAACACAGAGACGGAATACATGAGAGTGGTAAGAGATTCCGATGGTGCTTCAAGTGATGAAGCGGTATATGTGGATACTGTTGATGATGCTGTGGCATGGCTCAAAGATAATACAGAGGGAAAAATTCTTGCAACGACAGGAAGCAAGGAACTGGCAAAGTATACGGAAATACCGGATTATCAGAGCAGAGTGTATGCACGGGTGCTTTCCACAGCAGAATCAGTGATGAAAGCGGCAGAACTGGGCTTTGAAGGAGCCAATCTCATTGCAATGCAGGGACCCTTTTCCCGGGAAATGAACAAAGCACTGCTCACTGACTGCGGCATCAGATATCTTGTTACTAAGGAGTCAGGGAATACAGGCGGTTATGCGGACAAGCTTGAAGCCTGCAGGGAGTGCGGAGTCACACCGGTGATAATCGGACGGCCTGCTGCCGAAAAGGGAGAAACCTTAGCTTCTGCAAAGGGACTCATTGCCGAAAAGTTCGCCTTTGACCCAGTAAGACAGATTTCTCTCATAGGAATCGGCATGGGTAATGTAGACGGAATGACGAAGGAGGCTCTGGAAGCACTTGATGAAGTCGAGCTGGTAATAGGTTCCGGCAGAATGCTCAAGCCGTCATTGTCAAGATACAGAAACAAGCCGGTCTTTGACGAATACAACAGCGACAAGATCGCGGCCTTCATAAATGAAAATAAAGGATACACGAAAATCGCAGTGCTTCTTTCCGGAGATACGGGCTTCTACTCGGGGGCAAAGAAGCTGATTGAGGCTCTCAGCGGAGAAAAACGGCATATTGAAGTACTTCCGGGAATTTCATCCCTGGCCTATTTCGCTGCTAAAATCCAGAAGTCATGGGATGACTGCGTAATCGTGTCAAACCACGGAAGAAAAGCATCTCTTATCCCTCTCATTAGAGACAACGAAAAGGTATTCTCTATTCTTGGGAAAAAAGACGACATCATGACTCTTGCAGGTAAGCTTGTTGAATACGGCATGAATGACGTGACCATGTACATGGGAGAGAATCTTTCCTATGACAGTGAAAGAATTCTTCAGGGCCGTCCGGAACAATTCGTGGGAATGGAGAATGAGCCTCTTGCCGTTGTGATGGTTGAAAACCATGCTGCAGGCGAAACGCAGCTCAACCCGCTTACAAACAGAGGCGATGAGAAGTTCATCAGAGGACAGGTTCCAATGACAAAAGAGGAGATAAGAATTCTTTCCGTCTCAAAGCTGAATTTAAATAGTAATTCCATCTGCTATGACGTCGGTGCAGGAACAGGTTCAGTGTCAGTGGAAATGGCTGTCAAGGCACCTCAGGGACATGTCTATGCCATTGAAAAAAATGCCGAAGCAGTGGAGCTTTTAAAGAACAACAAAAAGAAGTTCATGGCGGACAATATTGAGATAGTAGAAGGTCTCGCTCCGGAAGCCCTCAGGGAAATTCCGGCACCTACACATGTGTTTATCGGAGGCTCTTCCGGAAACATGGATCAGATTATATCTGAGATACTTGAAAAATCAGAAGGCAGCAGGGTAAGATTCGTAATAAACTGCATCGCTATGGAATCTGCAGCTCAGGCCCTTGAATGTGCAAAGAAACACGCAATTGCAGAGCCCGATATTTCACAAGTTTCTGTTTCAAGAGGACATGCAGTGGGCAGATATACAATGATGAAGAGCGAAAACCCGATTACGATAATATGTTTTGATGGAGAAGGAAAGAAATGCTGATTCCCAGAATACTTTTCTGCGCCGGTTCCAGCGGAAGCGGCAAAACCTTAATAACATGCGGAATACTTCAGGCCCTGATCAACAGGGGTCTTAAGCCTGCATCGTTCAAATGCGGCCCGGATTACATAGATCCCATGTTCCACACCAGAGTACTGGGAACAAAATCAAGAAACCTGGACACGTTTTTTGCAGATGATGAAACATTGAGATATCTGTTTGTAAAAAATGCCTCTGACTGTGATATTGCAGTGATGGAAGGTGTAATGGGATACTATGACGGTCTTGGCGGAGTATCTACGGATGCCAGCACCTACGATGTCCAGAGAGCCACAGGCACGCCGGCAGTTCTCATTGTTAACGGAAAAGGTGTAAGCACTTCCCTTGCGGCCACAGTAAAGGGATTCTGTGACTTCAGACCTGACAGCAATATAAAAGGTGTGATTATCAATCACATCAAGGCGGGAATGTATCCCGTTCTCAAGGAGTATCTGGAAAGGGAATGTGACGTGCAGGTCCTTGGATATGTACCTGAAGTGCCGGACCTGGTGCTTGAGAGCAGACACCTTGGCCTTGTCATGCCTCATGAAATACAGAACCTTAAAGAAAGGCTGATGAAACTTGCTGATTTGCTGGAAGAAACCATAGACTTCGACAGGCTTATTGAACTTGCCCGGACAGCACCCGAAATCGAGGCGGCAGATCCGGTGAAGATTGAAATGAACTGCGAAAAACCGGTGAAGATTGCAGCAGCAAGAGATGAAGCCTTCTGCTTTATGTACGAGGACAACCTTGCTCTGTTAAAGGAATTAAATGCGGAAATAGTGGAATTTTCGCCCATAAGAGATAAGGCAATTCCCGATGACGTAAACGGTTTGCTTCTTTACGGCGGTTATCCGGAGCTTTTTGCAAAGGAACTGTCAGAGAACAGGACCATGAAGGAAAGCATAAAAAAGGCCTATGAATCCGGCATGCCCATTATTGCGGAATGCGGCGGCTTCATGTATCTCCATGAAGTGATGGAGGACGGCGAAGGCAATGAATATCAGGAAGTCGGAATCGTGAAAGGGAAGGCCTATAAGACTGACCGGTTGGGAAGATTCGGTTATGTGAACCTTACAGAGAACTCCGGCGATTTCTTTAAGAGTTACGGCAATCCCGGCAGGATACCGGCTCACGAGTTCCATTACTACGATTCCACCTGCTGCGGAGCGGATTTTCATGCGGCCAAGCCTGTGGGAAAGAGAAACTGGGACTGCATGATATCAGAAGAAAATCTTCTGGCAGGGTTCCCTCACCTCTACTATTACGGAAACCCGAAGACAGCGGAGGTATTTATGAGTAAATGTAAAAAATACGGAGAGAAGAAATAATGCTTAAGTATTATGCAGCGGCTCTCATGGCTGGTTTCATCCTTGATCTTGTGTTTGGAGATCCGAAATGGATGTATCACCCGGTCATATTTATAGGAAAAACAATTTCCTTTCTGGAAAAGAATATACGAAAAATATTTCCAAAGACGCCTACAGCCGAGCTTATTGGAGGCGGCGTCCTTGTGCTGTTCACACTGGTTGTTTCGGGCGGTGTTCCATGGATAATTCTTTATGCGACAGGGCTTATCCATCCTGCTCTTCAGTGGGCGGCAGGTGCTTTCATGTGTTATCAGCTTCTCGCCGTTAAATGTCTGAGGGATGAGAGCATGAAGGTGTATAACGCATTAAAGTCAGGAACCATAGAGGACGGCAGACGTGCGGTATCCATGATTGTGGGGAGAGATACACAGGCTCTCGATGAAAAAGGTGTCGTAAAGGCAGCCGTTGAAACTGTGGCTGAAAACTTTTCCGATGGAGTGCTGGCCCCTATGCTTTATATGCTCATCGGCGGACCAGTACTGATGTTTATATATAAAGGTATCAATACCATGGATTCCATGGTAGGATATAAGAATGACAGGTTTCTGTATTTTGGAAGATGCGCGGCAAAGCTGGATGATGTGGCCAATTATATTCCGTCAAGGCTTGCAGGGCTTATGCTTATACTTGCTGCTTATGTGGGACGATTCAGCGGCAAAGATGCTAGGAGAATCTTTTTGAGAGACAGAAGGAAGCATGCCAGCCCTAACTCTGCTCAGACAGAATCTGCTGCAGCAGGAGCACTTCAGATTCAGCTTGCGGGAAACGCCTATTATTTCGGCAAACTTCATGAAAAACAGTTTATAGGTGACCCTATAAGAGAAATTGAAGTGGATGACATTAAGAGAATGAATAATCTGATGTATATTGCGAGCACATTGTCTGCGGTATTATTTACTGCAATCGGCCTTATCGCAGCATATATCATTTAGGAGCATAAATTTATGAAGAAGAACGTTCACGGCGGGGATATATACAGTCACATAAATGTAACGGATTATTCAGCCAACTGCAACCCTTTCGGGGTGCCTGAAGGAGTCAGAAGGGCAATCTGTGAATCCGCTGATTGGGTGAACTGCTATCCTGATGTACATTGCACTGAACTCAGGGCAAGACTGTCAGAAGAACTGGGTGTACCGGGAGAGAAAATTTTCTTTGGAAACGGGGCCGCAGAGGTAATCTTTGCAATAGCGCAGGCGCTTAGACCGAAGAAAGCTTTGATTCCGGCACCATCCTTTGCAGAATACGCATCTGCCCTGGAGACTGCAGGATGCGAAATCGAAAGATTCTATACGGATGAGGCCAATGGATTCAGAATTACAGAAAAAATAAATGAAATGATTACAGATGACGTGGACATGATGTTTCTGTGTAATCCCAACAATCCGACGGGAACCTTTATGGATGAAGATGAACTTCGGGTTATCCTCGATTGCGCAAGGGGAAATAAGGTCAGAGTGGTCCTGGATGAATGCTTCATGAGTTTCGTTGATGAAAAAAAGAAGTACACATGGCTTGAACATATTGAAGAATATCCTAATGTCATCGTAATGAATGCCTTCACGAAGCTTTATGCCATGGCAGGAGTAAGGCTGGGGTATGGAATAACATGGGATGACCAAGTCATTGAAAAGCTCGAGAACTATGTACAGCCGTGGAATGTATCTGTGATTGCCCAGAATGCGGGCATTGCGGCCCTCAAAGAAAAGGAATATGTGAGAAACTCTCTTTGCGAAATCAGAAAAGAGAGGGAAATTTTTATTTCAGAACTTGTTGAAGCAGGGCTCAAAGCATACGATTCGGAGGCAAACTACGTATTCTTCAGAGGTGAACCTGATCTTTATGACAGGCTGCTGGAAAAAGGGTATCTCATCAGAGACTGCAGTAATTACCCGGGATTAGGCAAGGGATACTTCAGGGCAGCGGTAAGGCTTCACGAAGATAATGAGGGTTTTATCAGAGCATTAAAGGAAATAAAAAAATAAAAGGAAAAAGATAAAAATGGCTAAAGTATTAATGGTTCAGGGAACTATGTCAAATGCAGGCAAGAGCCTGCTGACAGCAGGTTTATGCAGAATTTTCAAACAAGATGGATATAAGGTGGCGCCGTTCAAATCGCAGAACATGGCACTTAATTCTTTTATTACAAACAAAGGTCTTGAAATGGGCAGAGCGCAGGTTATGCAGGCTGAAGCCGCAGGAATTGAACCTGATGTAAGGATGAACCCTATTCTGCTGAAACCAACAAACGATACAGGAAGCCAGGTAATTGTAAACGGTGAAGTAAGAGGCACCATGAGCGCCAGAGATTATTTCGCTTACAAGCACAATCTGATTCCGGACATCATGGAAGCCTTTAACGGACTTGCCGCTGAGAACGACATCATTGTCATTGAGGGTGCAGGGAGCCCTGCAGAGGTTAATCTTAAAGAAGAAGACATAGTGAATATGGGAATGGCCAAAATGGCCAAAGCACCGGTTCTTCTCGTAGGAGATATTGATAGAGGCGGAGTCTTCGCACAGCTTATAGGGACAGTAAATCTTCTGGAGGAAGATGAAAAGAAGATGGTGAAGGGTCTGATTATAAACAAGTTCAGAGGAGATAAGACCATCCTGGATCCGGGAATTGAAATCCTTGAAGAAAAGTCAGGAATTCCGGTGGTGGGAGTTGCACCGTACCTTCACATTGATGTGGAGGATGAAGACAGTTTAAGCGAAAGACTTACCTCCTCGGATAAGGCGGACCTCATTGATATAGCAGTAATCAGGCTGCCTAGAATCTCAAATTTTACGGACCTGAATGTAATGGAAACAATTCCGGGAGTATCCGTGAGGTACATAAGAAACCCGCAGGAACTCAGAAATCCTGATATGATAGTCATTCCTGGTTCTAAAAATACGATTTCCGACCTTCTCTGGATGAGACAGAACGGTCTTGAAGCTGCAATCTTAAAACAGGCTCATGAAGGCAAGGTGGTCTTCGGAATCTGCGGAGGATTCCAGATGCTCGGGGAAACACTTTCGGACCCGACGGGCATTGAAACAACAGGAGAAGTAAGAGGTATGGGTCTCCTCCCTGTTGAAACGATATTTATGGATGGAAAGACAAGAACTAGAGTTGAGGGAGATTTCCACCTGGAGGGTTCCATCTTCGAGAACATTGAAAGAAAAAGCCTCAGGGCAGAAGGGTACGAAATTCATATGGGTCAGTCAACGCTTAAGGAAGGGGCAAAACGCCTCCTTACGGTTACTGATGCTGTCACAGGAGAAACAAAGGAAGACGGAGCCTATAAGGACAATGTTTTCGGATCCTATATCCACGGTATATTCGACGGTCCTGATATTGCACAGACCGTTGTAAAGATCCTTGCGGAAAGAAAAGGTGTGGACATGGGGGACCTGGGAACTTTAAGCTATGCTGAATACAAGGAAACCCAGTATGATCTGCTTGCCGCGGGTCTGCGGGAACACCTGGACATGAAAAAAATATATGAAATTCTGGAGGAGGGAATAGAAGAGTAATCATGAGAACACGTATTGAAAATGTAAAGCCAAAGGATATTGAAGCAAAAAGCTTTGAAATAATTACTGAGGAACTTAACGGCAGAATCTTTGAAAACAACACTGAACTCATTGTCAAGCGCTGCATTCATACCTCCGCCGATTTTGATTATGCCGACAACCTCTGTTTTTCTGAGAACGTTGTGGAAAAAGCAATGGAAGCCATCAGGGGAGGCGCGTCTATCGTTACAGACACCAATATGGCCAAAGCAGGAATCAACAAGGTATCCCTGGGCAATTACGGCGGCCAGGTATACTGTTTTATGGGCGATGAAGATGTGGCTGCTGCTGCGAAAGAGAGCGGAATGACCCGAGCCTCAGAAAGCATGAAGAAAGCTGCAGCAATGGGCGAGAGGTTCATATATGCCATCGGAAATGCGCCCACTGCCCTTGTAACCTTATACGATCTCATGGAGGAAGGAAAGGTTGATCCGCTGCTGATTATCGGAGCGCCCGTGGGATTTGTAAATGTGGTACAGTCAAAGGAACTCATCATGTCTGCAGATGTGCCGTATATCGTGGCAAAGGGCAGAAAGGGAGGCAGTAATATCGCTGCATGCATTGTTAATGCGCTTCTTTACATGATTAACAACGACAGACACTATTGGAAATAAAATGGAGAAAACAATGATAAGAATACCTTGCACATCTAAAATAGAGATAATGTCAGCTTCTAATGCGCCGGCAGCCCGCTGCCAGGACGGAGATACAGTAATATTTGAAACCATGGACTGCTATGACGGTGCAGTGAGCCGCGATGGCATCCGTGACTGGGAAGGAAGAGATCTGGGAAAGTATATGGCCAATCCGGCCACAGGTCCTCTTTATGTAGAGGGCGCAGAGCCCGGAGATGCACTTTCTGTAGAGATTCTTTCCATTAAAACGCGTGGCTGGGGTGCCATGGGAACAGGCTTCGGAGAGCACGGCTTCGTAAACTACGAAGGTGAGTACGTGATGCGTGCCTTTGAGTTTGAAGACGGTTTCGTGGAAATCGGCGGAAAGAAGATCGCCATTGAGCCCATGATAGGCGTTATAGGTGTGGCCCCGGCAGGAGATGGAATTCCGACTGTAACACCGGATTCTCACGGCGGCAATATGGACTGCAATAAAATTGTGGAAGGTTCCACTATACTTTTCCCTGTGGCTGCAGAAGGAGGACTCCTGGCTATGGGCGACCTGCATGCACTCATGGGAGACGGGGAAGTATTCGAATACGGCCTTGAGACTTCCGGTGAGATTACAGTGCGGGTAAAGGTCATAAAGAATGCCGGGCTCAGACAGCCGACCCTCGTTGAGGCTGATGAAAAGGGCCGTGTGATGACCATAGCTTCTGCGCTGGCATATGCGGATGCTATTCGTCTGGCTCTGGAGGCTATGTATGAGATGCTTCTGTCAAAAGGCTGGGATAAAACAGAGGCGGGTATGCTCATGAGCATGAAATGCGACCTGGCAATCTGTCAGATTGTGGACCCTCAGGTTACTGTAAGGGCCATGATGGATAAAGAGTTTTTTAGATAAGGAAATAAAGAGTATAGGGAAGACCTTCGCGCTATGAAGACCTCTGCGGTAGGTCTTTTTCTTTTAACCTTCCTTTTTCCTTCTTAGCCTTTTTATTTGCAAAAAGAAAAGATTTTCGGACAAAAAGAAAATATACAAATATACAGTCCGGAGCGGTTCTCAAATAAATTTAAAAAGCCCCCCGATAGGCGATGTCAGCTGCTCAGTGACAAACCGGGCCGAAAAATATTTACAAAACAACCTTGAACTGGAAATTTATATATGATATAGTGAGACTAGCTCGAGCAAGGAAATATATAACATTGCTGTCTTCGGGCGGGATACTGATGAGTCCAGAGGAGCCCTCATGGAGATACTTAATATTATCCTGGAACGTAAGGATGATCCAATCATGTCAATTGTGCTGAAGAATCCTATCAATACGGCAGCACGGGAAGACGAAAAAGAAACCATCATGGACATCAGAGCGGAAACAAGTTCAGGCGAAGAGCTGGACATCGAGATGCAGTCAGGAAACCTGAGAGTATATCCCGACAGAGTACTCTTCTACGGAGGCAGGCTTGAGTTTCACTTTCTTGAACTGGGAAAGGTGGACGGACAGAAGCCTGTAGAGGAACTTACTGAAACTGAAAGATTAGCAGCCTACCTGAAGTATGCCAACGTTGAAGAGAAACAGGACTATGTGCAGGAGATAGTAGATTCGGAGGGAATTACCATGACTGAGATTACCGGATTGCCTGCCGCAGAGATTGAAAAGTTATAATTTAGAGACAACCTGTTGCTTTTATATGAAAGAGCTGCTTGAAGGCATAGCCTGAGAGC
Organism: uncultured Oscillospiraceae bacterium; assembly: GCA_964619875.1. Taxonomy (GTDB): domain Bacteria; phylum Bacillota; class Clostridia; order Peptostreptococcales; family Anaerovoracaceae; genus SUG1106. The sequence continues at coordinate 2,099 of CAZUFU010000031.1, read as the reverse complement.
AGCTCTTTGTGTTCATTTATACATTGCCAGCTTCCTGATCTTATACACAATCCACGCTGCCCCGATGGTGACGGCGCATATAGCCGCATAGATGCATATGAATACAGCGAGAACGCCGCTAAAATCAAGGAACCCACTGCCATCGGCTGTTACTACAACGAAAACAGCCAATGCAAACAGGAAAATCACATATAAAAGCGGCAGCAGCTTCTGCCATGTTTTTTTTGCCCTTGTGCAAAACAGATATTGAATGGAAAACAACACAATGACAGAGATTAAAATGATTGCGGGCAAAGTGTAATCTGTACCGTTAATTGTAAGCATTTTTACCTCTCTCTGAACATTATTTCACCGGTAGCAGCATTCATGCTTTCCACGATGGCCAGCGATTCCAGTCTATAACCGAGATTGCGGATGATTTTGCCACCATCCTGGAAACCTTTTTCTATTGCTATGCCGATGCCCGAGACGGAGCCGCCTGCCTGCTGTACGATGGAAATCAGCCCCTGTAGAGCACAGCCGTTAGCAAGAAAATCGTCGATGATGAGGACTTTGTCTTCAGGCCCTAGGAACTTCTTTGCCACTATGACCTGGTTGACATTTTTGTGAGTGAATGATTCCACCTCTGCCACATACATTTCGCCTTCAATATTGATACTCTTTGATTTCTTTGCAAAAACTACAGGAACGCCGAAGTGTCTTGCCACAATGCAGGCGATTCCGATGCCTGAAGCTTCGATGGTCAGTATTTTATTAATAGGGCAATCTGCGAATCTTCGTTTAAATTCTTCGCCCATCTTATCAAAAAGGTCAATGTCCATCTGATGGTTGAGGAAGCTGTCAACCTTAAGCACATTGCCTTCCTTAACTATTCCGTCTTTTACGATTCTTTCTTCTAAAAAGTTCATGGTAGGTTCTCCGTTTTACGTATGTTATATATCAATAATAAAGTATTATGACATGAATAGCAAGCAAAAAACGAGCTCTTCCTATAAGGAAGAGCCCGCTTGGATTTTTAAATAAATGTAGTTTGTTTATTTGCTCAGGAACTCATCAATGCTTGCAGCAGCTTTCTTGCCTGCTCCCATAGCCTTGATAACTGTAGCTGCGCCTGTTACAGCGTCGCCGCCTGCGAAGATTCCAGGGCGGTTGGTAGCTGCATCATCGTCAGTGCCGATGCCGCCTTTCTTGTTGGCAGCAAGGTCTTTGGTTGTATCAAGGATAAGGGTGTTAAGCTTGGTACCGATAGACATGATTACCATGTCTACAGGAATTACGTGGTTGGAGCCTTCAACTACAACCGGTTTTCTTCTTCCGGAAGCATCAGGTTCGCCAAGTTCCATTGTTACACATTCGATACCTGTTACTACGCCGTTCTCGTCGCCCTTGATTTCAACAGGGTTGGTGAGAAGCTTGAAGATAATACCTTCTTCCATAGCATGGTGAACTTCTTCTGCTCTGGCAGGGAGTTCGTCCATACTACGACGGTAGATGATATATACTTCGCTTGCACCCATACGCTTAGCACAGCGGGCAGCATCCATAGCAACGTTACCGCCGCCTACGATGGCGATCTTGTCAGCGTGCATGATAGGAGTATCGTATTCAGGCTTGTATGCCTTCATCAGGTTGATACGAGTCAGGTATTCGTTTGCAGAGCAAACACCGATGAGGTTTTCACCAGGAATATTCATGAATGAAGGAAGTCCGGCACCGGTTCCGATGAATACGGATTCGAATCCTTCTTCGTCCATAAGCTCATCAACTGTAAAAGCGCGTCCTACGATAGCGTCAGTTACGAATTTTACACCCTTAGCTTCAAGCTTTGCGACCTCAGCAGCTACGATTTCCTTTGGAAGACGGAACTGCGGGATACCGTAAACCAGAACACCACCGGTTTTATGGAGTGCTTCAAATACTGTTACATCATAGCCCTTGTTTACAAGGTCGCCTGCGCATGCAAGTCCTGCAGGGCCTGCACCGATGATAGCAACCTTATGACCGTTGCCTTCTACAGGGGCGATTTCTTCATCGCCGAAGTTGGCAGCGTGCCAGTCTGCCACGAATCTTTCCAGACGACCGATTGCAACGGATTCGCC
>CAZUFU010000030.1:0-15190 GCA_964619875.1 uncultured Oscillospiraceae bacterium | reverse complement strand
CCGCAGAGCGGAACAATGACTATGAGCACAGGTATGTGGTTAATCATATAAGAGATCATTTTCTCCACCCCTCTCCTGTGATTTCCTCTTCCTCGATTGTTCCGTAGATTCCCTTTATCTTCATCAGCAAAGCCAGTGCCACTCCCGTAGTTCCCAGACTGACTACGATAGCAGTCAGCATGAGGGCATGAGGCAGAGGATTAATATAAGCATCTGCACCGAGAAGGTTTTCCACAACGACAGGAAGGGTGCCATGCTCCTTCTGGCCTAGTGCCAGGAAGAAGAATATGATGGACACCTGCAATATGTTCATACACATTATTTTTTTCATGTAATTTCCGCAGGAAATCATGCCTAATAGTCCCAGCCCCATGAGGACAAAGGTCATCATATATATGCCTTTTTCTGCTAAAAATGTTTCTATAATATCAATCATCAAATTCGGTCCTTTCAAGCACGACTTCCAGAATATTTATTATGGTGGCCATAACGCATACAACCACGCCGATTTCAATCATCAGTATTCCGGTACTGTGAAGCTCCGCAGCATGCTCAGCACCGAAAGGCAGCTTCTCATACTGAAGGAAATTGCCTCCATTACACATAGGCAGCAGCCCCGTCAGTATGTATATAAAAACTCCTACACCCGCAGTCATTGCCGCAGCCTCTTCGGTCATATTACCCAGACTGTTATTAAAGCTCGGAATGATTCTGTCTATCATGTATGCAATAGCCAGCAGAGCTCCTGCCTGGAATCCTCCACCCAGGCTCGTTTCACCGTGAGCAAGTACGTAAAATGCATATATTACGATTATAGGCACCACTACGCGAAAAGCCGTATCAAGAACAGTGCCGCTGAAACTTGCCTTGTATGACTCCTGTCTTTCTCTCTGAGACTTATCAACCTTGGCTGTGGATGACAGGACCATCAGAGCCGTTATGCCTGCAAGAAACATTACACATGTTTCAAAAAGAGTATCAAAACCTCTGTAATCTGCAAGAACTGCCGTTACCATGTTTTGCGCCCCGGTATCCTCCAGGGAGTTTTCTATATAATAAGTGGAAAGGTAGCTGTTTACCGGTGATTCTGAATCACCCACTGCCGGCAGAATATCCGGAGCCCATATGGTAGCCGCCACAGCTGCCAGAATTATCACAGCTACACCGATAATTTTTTTTCTGGTCATTTATTTACACCGCCTGCTTATGGATTTAATGGCAATAATGAAGTATACTGTTGAAATTACACCTATTACCGCCTCTGTGAATGCCACATCAGCCGCCCCTGCCAGTATGTAAAGCATCATTGCTGAAAAACTGAATGTGCAGTATATGATAGTAAGGGACAGCAGGTCCTTTCCGAAAATAATTACTAAAGCGATGAGTATCAGCAGAAGCAGAAATGCTCCCTCAAGTATAATCACAGACATGAGCTGTCACTTCCTTCCTCGTTCTTTTCTTCCCTTTTAAGTCCCTCTCTGTAAGCAACCCTGTCAATTATATGGGTTCCAATAGGTCCTGCCAGCATGGAAACAACCAAAACCATGAATATTTTTATTCTAGTAATATCCGGGCCCTGATAGATTAATAAACCTATGCAGCAAAATCCCATTCCCAGAGACTGCCCCAGACCAATAGCGTGAAGGCGGCTGAAAAAGTCCGGAAACCTTATCACACCTGCTACCGATACAGCCATGAAAAACAGTCCGACAACCATGAATATCACGGTCAGAACACATCTAATGTCTGTCATCATCCTGATTGCCTCCCCCACTCATAAATTTAGCCACAATGACAGAGCTCACAAAGCCAAGCACTGCAAAGGACAAAGCTATGTCCACATACATATCGTTCCTTCCGTCAACAAAACCGATAAGCATGAGAAAAACCGTAACATTGGTGCTTATTGCCAGCACAGCCGCAAAATGATTATAGAAACCTCTTTTCCTGGTCATCATGAACAGAAGAGGTATGGACAGTAATATTGACGCCAGAAGGCACAATACGAAAAATAATTTCATTTTTTTACCTCCTTACCATTCCGTATCTGCCGGAATATGGTCTGTTTCCAGTTCCGGCAAAGCTCTGTACTCACATGTCTCTCCGTAAAGCTTCCCAATCTTCGTCTGCATTTTTCCGCAAAGAAGGCCCTCTGCACAGCTGCCGTTGAGAGCATATACCTCATAGACTCCCATCTTGTTGATATCCAGAGTGATAGTTCCCGGCGTCAAAGTTATAGATGTTGCAAGCATCGCAGCTGCAGTAGGATTATCATAATCCATTCTGAAGAATATTACTTTCGGTTCAAAATCTGAAGCCTTCAGGATAATTTTTGTCACTTCAATCCCCGAAACAAAGATTTCTTTCAGAAGCCACATGAAATATCCCAACAGTTTAAAAAAATTCACCTGCAAAAGGAAATACTCCTTGCCGCTTTTTTCATTTTTTACAGTGAGAAAAGGTGCACAGATAAAAGACGTAAGCAGAGAAAAACCTACACCCATCATAAGAAATCTGATCTCTGTTCTTCCCGAAAGCATGAGCCAGAGAACAAACAGGAATATACTCAATTCAACAAAATAGGCCAATGGAGACCCATTGACCCTAATATTACCTAAATTAAATTTCATAGAATCCTCCGTTACCTATAAAGTATACTATTAAATGCATATTCATGTCAAGAAATTTTAACAGTTTCTTAACTCTCAATCTGTCTTTTTATCTATAAAACCTTAGCAAAACACCGCCGAAGGAAGCGCAAAAACACCTGTTTACTTTTTGTTCTTTTTATGCTAGAATAAGGTAGTAAAAAGAAACCTTTGTTTATCAGTTTGTAGAGTTAAAGCTCAGGAAAGGTGCGGAATCATGTTAAAGGAAAGAGAACAGCGTATATTAGATTATATGAAAGAGGAGATTAGGACAAAGGGTTACCCTCCTACAGTGAGGGAAATCGGTGCAGCTCTGGGTATAAAATCCACTTCCACCACTCACAAGGATATCGAAAGTCTGGTAAGGCAGGGATATCTGGTAAAGGACCCTTCCAAGCCTCGTGCTCTCATGGTTGTAGACCCGGCAGAGAAGAGCGGACACGTTACTGCCGCTTCCGGCAAGACCGAAAGCAATGTCAGTGCCTTCCCGGAAAACGAAATAGCAGAAGTTCCTATCGTCGGCAGAGTTGCTGCCGGCACACCTATACTGGCTGAGGAGAATATCGAAGGTTCTTTCCCTGTTCCTGCCAGATTCGCCGGAAACGGTGCAAGCTTTATGCTCCGTGTCCGCGGTGAAAGTATGATTGAAGCCGGTATTATGGACGGAGATCTGATTCTGGTCCAGCAGACCAGAGAAGCAAACAACGGCGAAATAGTAGTTGCCATGATAGACGGATTCGAGAGCGAGGCCACCGTCAAGACCTTCTACAAGGAAAACGGTCATATCCGCCTGCAGCCGGAGAACAGCTCCATGAGCCCGATCATCGTTAAAGATGCCACCATTCTGGGCAGAGTCAAGGGCGTGTTCAGATACTTCTCGTAACTTTCTTCTTACTGAAAATATCAGAGGACGGTAATCGGAACCGTCCTCTTTTTTATCCTATAATCAGCGGCACCAGCAAAGGTACTGCTGTACTCATCATAAGTCCCATACAAAATGAATATACCACTATTTCCGACGGGCACGATCTTTCAACGATAGGAAGGCATATATCCATTGCAGCAACTCCCGGAATTGAAGTAGCCTCAAGGCAGCCTATTCTGGCTGCTGCAACTGGGATTATTATTATTCCCACAGTTTCTCTTATGACATTATGCATAAAGGATACTGCCCCGGCAACCGCATGGCCTGCTTCTGCAATCACACCGGGTGCAAAAGTATACCACCCGAATCCGGCACTGACAGCCATAGCCTCGCGCACGGTCAGAGGTGAAACAAGGCCATAAAGGGCACCGAATACAAGGCTTCCTACAATAGCCGCAATCGGGAATAGTGCCACCTTTATTCCTGCATTTTTCAGGCTTTTTATCACCTTTCCGTCAAGTCCCAGATTAAAACCTACAAGTCCGAGCAGAATGCAAATGCCAACTACCAGCCAGGTTCCCGACATATCCTGGAACGCAGCCACATCATCGAAAAGCCGAGGGATTATCAGGTAACCAAGCAGCATACCCACAGCTACGCATGAAAGGATGAGGATTGTAGTTTTGGCTGAGCCGGTATCCCCGGCATCATCGGATACTGCGACGGTACCAATCTCAGGTTCGGCTGTTTCATCACATGCATAAACATCTGTCGCAGGCAGCCCGAGCTTGTTTAATCCCAGAATCTTTCTTAAAACAGTAACTGCCATCATACTTCCCGCCACGGTAAACACAGTGATGAACAGAGACTGGAGCCCGATGGTCCCCAGACTGGATGTAACCTCTTCATTGGCACCCATCCTAAGCCCCATTATGAACACGAGTATGTAAATAACTACATTCAGCGCACCGCTGATGAAACCGAATCTGTCTCCATACGCCCGCAGCCTGCACGCCGCCAGGTAACACAATATCATTATTCCCCAATATAGCAATAACAAGGTCATAACAGTTCCCCTTTTTAACCTATAATAACAGGCACCAGCACGGGCACCAGAATGCTCAAAATAACTCCGGACACAAATGAATAAACAGCGATATCGCTTCTAGTGGATTTTTCCACTATAGGAAGGCATACATCCATAGCCGCTGCACCCGGCATGCCCGTAGTTTCAATGTAACCGATTTTCTGAGCCACCATAGGTATGAACAGGATTGAAAACAGCTCTCTCATTACATTATGAAGGAAAGCAACCGCACTGGCGGTGATATAGCCTGCCTCCATAATTATTCCCGGAGCCAGTGTGTACCATCCGAAACCGGCGCCGACAGCAAGTGACTCTTTGAGATTCAGTCCCATGAGAGTTCCGGAGATTCCTGCTCCCAGAAGGGTTCCGATTACAACTACAGCAGGGAACGCCAGAATTCTGATACCCACTCTCTTGAAGTTTTCAATAACCGTTCCATCAAGACCTAAGTCTATTCCGACGAAAATCAGAAGCAGACACAGCCCGATTTTGATTCCCAGACCGGCCATGTTCTCAAAGCTTTCCATATTGCCTGCAAAAACTCTGCGTATCACAAAATAGCCTATCAGCATTCCCACGGCTACAGCAATTACAATCATAACAGTCATCAGATTCAAGCCGCTCTTCTTTTCACTCTCCTCTGATGCAGGCTCCTTCCCTGCTGACTCGTCTGCGGATGCAGAATTCATCTCATCTGCAGCAGCCAGCCGTCCGTACCTGTCGATTTTCATCATCTTTCTTGTGAGGAAAATAGCTCCTATAGAAAAAGCTATGGTGAAAAGGGTGATAACAAAGGCCGAAAGTCCGATAGTGCTCAGGTTTCCGGTAATTTCTTCATTAGAGCCCATTCTCATGCCCATAAGCAGCACCAGACAGGTTATGGCAGCAGTCTGAACCTTTCCGGTCCATCCCAGCCCCTCTTTGTGCCCTCTGAGTCTGCTTCCCAGCACATATCCCACTACAGTAATACCAAGATACAAAATTAAATCTGCCATTTTAAAAAATTTCTCCCAAAATATTTGTCTAATCATTCTATCATTTTCCTTGACAAAAGTCCACCGGTCATTTATATTTGTACACAGGAAAAAACATCTTTAAATCGGTACAGAGAGACCGGCAAGATTGAAATAACACTTCTGAACAACCAGCGTGTATAACCGGGTCTTGCCATAGGCAGGATCTTTTTTTATGGCTGACGGCGTGTATTTCCCCAAGATGTTCCTTCCGGAATAATATTAGGAGGACAAAATAATGCAAAATCACGAACCAATTTACGATGTACGCACCCTTGGTGCAGGAAAAACAATTATCCTCGGACTTCAGCACACCTTCGCCATGTTCGGCGCTACAGTGCTGGTGCCTATTCTTACAGGGCTGCCGATTTCTACCACACTGCTCTTTGCTGGACTGGGAACGCTGCTCTTTCATATTTTGACCAAAGGACAGGTACCGGCATTTCTGGGCTCATCCTTCGCATTCCTGGGAGGCTATGCTGCAGTAGCACCGCTCCTTGAGGACGGCTCACCTAATACGGAAATGCTGCCTTACGCATGCGGCGGCGTTTTCTGCGCAGGAATAGTTTATCTTATACTTTCTGCTCTCATAAAAGGCTTCGGAGCCAATAAGGTTATGCGCTTTTTCCCTCCGGTGGTTACAGGTCCTATTATCATCTCCATCGGTCTTATTCTGGCGCCTACCGCCATTAACAACTGCGCTACAAACTGGCCTGTGGCAATCATCGCCCTGGTAACGGTAGTAATATTCAATATCTGGGGCAGAGGAATGTCCAAAATCGTTCCTATACTCATCGGTATCATCGTTTCTTACATAGCGGCCTTCATCATGGGAGATGTAAGCTTTGAGGGAATCGGTGACGAAGCCATTCTTGGACTTCCGCCTATCACCCTTATGAAATTCGACATCAGCGCAATCATTACCATCATGCCTCTGGCTCTTGCCACAATGATGGAGCATATCGGAGATATCTCAGCAATAGGCGCCACCACAGGAAAGAACTATATTGCAAATCCGGGTCTGCACAGAACCCTTCTCGGCGACGGCCTTGCCACCTGCCTTGCAGCAGCCTTCGGCGCACCTGCCAACACCACTTACGGCGAAAACACCGGGGTACTGGCTCTGACCAAGGTTTACGACCCGAGAGTAATGAGAATTGCAGCAATATTTGCAATCATCCTTTCATGTGTACCTAAGGTTGCATTCATAATAGAAAGCATACCTACAGCTACCATCGGCGGCATTTCATTCATACTGTACGGCATGATCTCAGCTATCGGTATCAGAAACGTTGTAGAGAACAGAGTAGACTTCACCAGAAGCAGAAATACTATTATAGCAGCCCTCATTCTTGTATGTGCACTGGGTTTCAACTCCATCGGCGGTATCTCATTCAATGCCTTCGGAGCCACCATCTCCCTTTCAGGACTTGCCATCGCTTCCCTGGTTGGCATCATCGTAAATGCAATCCTGCCGGGCAATGAGTACGAGTTTAAGGAAAGTGCCGACGAAAACAACGACAAATTCCAAACATACAAGCTGTAACGGTTTAAGTATTCAACTTCAGTCATTAAATAAAGGAGTTTAAAATGAAATTAAAAGCCGACCTTATGACGCCTGAGGATATGCGACGGGCTCTGAAACGAATGTCCCACCAGATTCTTGAGCGCAATCAGGGTGCGGAAAACCTGGTGCTGCTTGGAATCAGACGCAGAGGCGTACCTCTGGCCAGAATTCTGTCAGACAATATAAAAGCCATTGAGGGTGTGCAGGTTCCCGTAGGGGAACTTGACATCACCCTTTACAGAGATGACCTTCACCATGAATCGGATGGGCCTGTTATCAGCTGCAGTGATGTGCCCTTTGATATCACCGGCAAAACAGTGGTCCTTGTGGATGATGTGATATTTACCGGCCGTACTGTACGTGCAGCTCTGGACGCATCCTCAAGATTCGGCAGAGCTGCCTGCATTCAGCTGGCGGTGCTGGTGGACAGAGGGCACAGAGAGCTTCCTATAAGGGCAGACTACGTAGGCAAAAATGTACCTACCTCAAGAAGTGAAATGATAGCTGTCCAGGTGGAGGATATCGACGGCACTGAAGGTGTAAAGCTCTACGGCGACAATTAAATATTTTCCGTGAAAACTTTTCATTAAATGAATCAGCCCTGCAACCTGTTTTGTTTTGATTCGTCTATAAAGTTAGTAATAAAGGAGCATAACTATGGAGGATAGAGAAATAGTTGAACTTTATTTTCAGCGAAACGAAGATGCCATCGCCTGTACAAGTGCCAAGTACGGCCGGTATCTGGGCAAAATTTCCTTCAACATTCTGAAAGATTCAATGGACGCAGAGGAGTGTGTAAACGACACATACATGAAAGCATGGAACACCATACCCCCAAAGCGTCCCGACGTTCTGGGGGCATTTTTGTCCGTAATAACACGAAACCTGTCCCTGGACAAATACAAATATAAATACGCTGCCAAACGTGCCGAAGGTGAATTCGCTCTGCTCCTTTCAGAGCTTGAGGAATGCATTCCCAATGAGGCATTTACTGACAGAGAGATGGAAGGAAAAGAAATATCACAGATAATCACCGATTTTCTCAAAGGCCGCAGCGAAGATTCACGCAAAATATTTGTAATGAGATATTTTTACTGCGATTCCATAAAAGAAATCGCCCGAAGATTCGGTTTCAGCGAAAGTAAGGTAAAGTCCTCCCTGTTTGCAACCAGAAACGCACTGAAAAAACAGCTCATACAGGAGGGGATTTACATATGATGGAGATAAATAGGGAAAAAAACACAGATACAAATAAGGATTTGCAGGAAACGGGCGGCTACAGCCCTTCTGAAAAACTCTTCCTTGATATCGGCGGTATCAGTCCCGACCTTATTATGGAGGCATCTGAGATGCCGGCCTCATCAGGCTCAGGCAGACGAAAAAAATGGATCTATTCTGTCGGAGCACTGGCAGCATGCCTGATTATATTTATCGGAACCGGCTTATGGGGCACTGCAGACAGGCTTGAAATAATACAGATTGACAGCCGCTGGAACACTTCCGAAGGTGCCGAGGGCGGTCCTGACTGGGCAAAAAGTGCTGACGAGCTTTATAGAGACGTTCCTTATGATGAAAACATCAGCCTTGATTCCATGCCTGTGTTTAAACGCATATATTATATAGACCGCGATACTCTGCAGTACGTAAGCTTTGATATAGATGCCATGAAAGATCATCTTGAGAAGTACATGAGCATGCTTGGTGCGGATTACGATAAAGCAGAGGTGACTCTCGAAAATTACTTGGGCGAACCGGTTGAAGGCATTGAAAACGGTGACTCGGCAGGCCGCATATATGCCGAAACAGATGATTTCCAGATCAGCGTATATTCCGATCTGACAGGCATTGTGTACTTCAATAATCCATTAAGCCTTCCTGCAGAGTACGATGCTTCCACTTATGCGTCTTACGAAGACAAGCGCAGAGCGGCAGAGTACATCATAGAAAACTGCTCTGGCTGGCTGGGATTTAATAATCCGCAGATCAATCTTGAGCGCGGCGACTATGATATGGGTGGCAGACAGACTTATAACATCACCTTCTACGAAGGCTTTTCAGATTATAAGGAAAACCTGGTCAGCAGCAATACCGGCTATGTTGTCATTTATACTGACGAAGAGGGACGGATTGATTCCATGAGATACTGCCCGGAAAAAGCTCTGGAAAACATAGGCGATTATCCTGTTATCTCTCCTGAAAAGGCGGCAGAACAGGCAAAGGCCCAGGGCGCTTCCAATATACAGAAGATTTTCCTCGGCTATAACAGGGAAATGGCCGGAGATGAATATATGCTACCTTGCTATTTCGTGGTTTCGGAATATGATAGCCCTGATGAATGCATATACTTTGAAGGCCAGAAAGACTTCGTAACATACTGCATACCTGCAGTTACAGAAGAATATCTGAAGCGTGTGGAATAAAAAAAGTCCCGGGAGACTAGCTAAAATCCCGGGGCTTTTTTCTATTCAACCTTCATCATACGGTACCCTACACCGATATGAGTCTGTATGTACTGAGGAGAGTCAGGTGCTGACTCCAGTTTCTTTCTTAGCGTGGCCATAAACACACGCAGAGAAGCTATATCGTTGTCCCAGCTGCTGCCCCAAATTTTCTGAGTGATAAAAGTGTGTGTCAGAACCTTTCCTACATTATGAGAGAGCAGACAGAGAAGCTTGTACTCAATAGGTGTCAGATGCAGTTCCTCATTCTTAAGGTAGGCACACCCTGCGGCATAGTCAATCTTAAGGTCACCATTGATAAAAACAGGATTTTCAGCCTGGCCGTCGTTTTGCATGATGGCAAGTCTTCTCTGAGTGACCCTGAGCCTTGCCAGCAGTTCTTCCACAGAGAACGGCTTGGTAAGATAGTCATCAGCTCCCGCGTCCAGCGCATCTATTTTATCTGTGTCTTCACTTCTGGCGCTGATTACGATAATCGGAACATTGGACCAGGTGCGTATTTTTTTAATGACGTCTACACCGTCAATATCCGGCAGTCCCAGATCCAGAAGAATTATATCAGGATTGTGGGAAGATGCCTCCATAACCGCGGAGTTACCGTTTGAAGCGGTTCTGAAACGATATCCGTGGGTTTCCAGCGTTGTTGTAATCAGATTTCTTACTGAAGAGTCGTCCTCAACGACTAATATTAAAAGCTTATTCATTCAGATGTGCCTCCTCTGCCGGTAATGTGAATGTAAAGATTGTGCCATGGGGCTTATTGTCCTCCACGGTGATTTTACCTCCGTGAACAGTGATAATTGATTTGCAGAGTGCAAGGCCCAGGCCCAGACTGCGTCTGCTGTCGGCAACCTTGTTGGCTCCGCTGTAAAACATATCAAATACGCGTTCCTTGGCGTCATCAGGGATACCCGGCCCGTCATCAGCAATTCTCACAACGGCTTCATTTCCCTGTCTCATGGTTTCAATGGTGATATTTGATCCGGCAGGCGTGTATTTAATTGCATTGTCAACTATATTGATAATGACCTGCACTATAAGCTTGGCATCCATTCGTGCCAGAAGGAACTCGTCAGAGTGATTTACCACGATATTATGTTCTGAGCTTTTCCTGTTAATGTGCAGAAGAGCTTCAGACACAACATCCTCCATAAGCTCTGCCGAAAAATGAAGCTGCATCCGTCCGTCGTCAAGGCGGGTAACAGAAAGCAGGTTTTCGACCAGATTTATAAGCCACATTGAATCATCGTAAATATCGGAATAAAGACGTTTCCTTGTGTCAATGTCAAAAGACTCCCCGTTAGACATAAGATTGCTGGCGTTTCCGGAAATAGAAGTCAGTGGCGTACGGAGATCGTGGGAAATAGCACGCAGCAGGTTCGAACGCAGCTGTTCGTTTCTTGCCAAAATAGCGGTTTCCTCCTTTTCCTTATAGTTCTTTTCGTTTTCCATGGCAAGGGCGCTTTCTCCCAGTATTGAAAGCATGATGCTGCTCTCAAAGGCATCGGGAGGCCCTCCTTTTACAGCAACTCCTGCAACACCATAAACATTATGGTTTACTCTGATTGACAGATACAGGCATTTGGCACTGGAAAGAGTATCCGTAGTAGCCCCTGCATGTTTATTGTTCTTAAGCACCCAACCGGCCACAGCCCTTTCGTTGTCCGATGTATAGTCAGCATCAGGCTCTTCGCCGTCGACAGTGAAAATGTGAGGTTCACCTAGTTTGCCGTCTGTCGCAGGGTAAACTATTACATCCGTGTCAAGCAGCTTCACCAGCTGCCCGGCGGTGACTGCAATAATTTTATCATTATCTTCGGCACGCTGAAGCAGCTGATTGGTGTCAAAAAGAACCTTGGTTCTGTATGCAGCCTGAGCTGACCTGCGTGCATGGCTTTTTAGCTTTACCGCCAGAGATCCTGTGACGAAGGCAGCCAGAAACATTACCACGAAGGTTACCGGATATCCGCTATCGTATGCAAGAAGCGTATATTTGGGCTCTGTAAACAGAAAATTAAAAACAATCACACTGATAACAGAAGAAAGCAGGCTGTATATTCTGTGGTCTGCAGCTACAGATATAAGTAGGACACCCAGAATGTACACTGTAATTATATTTACCTCTGTAAAGCCAAGATGGTCGAAGGTCATTCCTATCAGGCTGGCAGCAACCAGTATTGCTGCACTCTTTAAAATGTCCGGAACTGAAAAGGCTGATTTTCCTTTTTTTCTGCTTTTTTCAGGGCGGTACCCTGACATGGCTCCGGTTGTATCAGGAATTACATATATATCCAGATCAGGAGATGTGGCTATCAGCTTCTCAGTAAGTGTCGGTTTATTGAAGATGTGCTTTCTGGCTGCTGCACTTCTTCCTATTACAATTTTGGAAACGCCTGAAAGTCTGGCAAACTCCGAAATCTGAAGAGAAACATCCTCACCGTATACGGTTTCTATAGAGGCTCCCAGCTGCTGGGCCAGCCTCATGTTTGAGCGCAGACGTTTTTTGTTTTCTTCGCTCATGGAATCAAATTCAGGTGTTTCAACAAACAAAGCCGTAAATGCTCCTCTGAAAGCACTGGCCATTCTTGCAGCTGTTCTTATAATCTTGGCATTTGACGGTGCAGAGGACAGGCAGACAAGAATATGCTCGTCTGTATGATAACTTGAGTTGTTCTTGATGCGAGTGCTCTCGGTAAGAAGGTTCACCCTGTCTGCACAGCGTCTTAATGCTATTTCTCTCAGTGCCGTAAGGTTTTCAACGGTAAAGAAGTTATCCGCTGCTCTTTGGGCCTGCACTTCGCTGTATACATTTCCCGATTTAAGCCGGTCTATGAGTTCCTGGGGCTCTATGTCTACCAGTTCGACCTGGTCAGCATCATCAAATACGGAATCAGGAATACGTTCACGCACGGTAATGCCTGTGATTGAGGCAACTAAATCATTTAAGCTCTCTATATGCTGAACGTTTACAGTGGTGTAAACGTCTATGCCTGCTGCAAGCAGCTCCTGTATATCCTGATACCTTTTCGAATGTCGACATCCATCAGCATTGGTATGAGCCAGTTCGTCAACCAGTATCAGCTGAGGATGCTTTGCCATTGCTGCATCTATATCGAATTCTCTTAATTCAATGGAATTATGCATGATTTTAAGCGGAGGTATATTTTCCAGACCGTTCATGAGTGCCGCTGTCTGGGTTCTCCTATGAGGTTCGATATATCCGCACACCACATCTATCCCGCGGTGCTTTGCCGCATGAGCAGCTTTAAGCATGGAATAAGTTTTGCCAACACCGGCAGCATATCCAAAAAATATTTTTAGATGTCCTTTGTTCCTGACTTTTTCCATTTAAATATCTCCTTATTTCGCAGCATTACAGCGTCCAGTACTGCAGGATTCATTATACCATAGGGACGATAATATTCATCTAAATGTGTAGAAATTTTTCTACATTCTTCATTTCACCAAGCACCAGCATTGTTTCTGCGCCGGTAAGATATGTGTCTGATGATATGTCCATATTTAAAACATCGTTGTTCTTCAGAGCCATTACGTTAATATTGTATTTCTTTCTTATGTCAAGATCGCCGATACTTTTTCCGATCCAGTTTGGCGGCACGGCTATCTCAAAGACCGCATACCGGTCATCCAGTTCCATGAAGTCAAAAACCCTGTCGGCACTGTAGCGTATGGCTGTCCAGTTTGCCATCTGTTTTTCGGGATATACTACCTCGTCAGCACCGTTATGGAGAAGGAATTTTGCCTGGACGTCCTGACATGCTCTGGAAATTACTTTTTTCGCACCAAGCTCCTTCAGAAAAGAAGTGGTCTCCAGCGAACTCTGAAAATCATCGCCTATAGCCACGATACAGAGGTCAAAATTGCGCACACCAAGAGAACGAAGGAATTCCATATTGGTCCCATCTCCTATCTGACCGTTGGTAACATAAGGGAGAACCTCATCCACACGGCTTTCTTTCTTGTCTACTGCCATAACCTGATGATGTAGCTCATTTAATTTTATGGCGAGATGCCTGCCGAAGCGGCCAAGACCTATAAGCAGAATTGTTTTCATTTTTATCCTCTCCTTTTAACCTACAGTAATTGTTTCCTGCGGGAATTTGTAACTATCATAATTTTTTCTTGAAAATGCTGCAAAAATCAATGTCAGTCCTCCGACTCTTCCAAAGAACATCAGCCCAATGAGGAGAGTTCTGGAAATCATGCAGAGATTTGAAGTTATCCCAAGAGATAATCCGACTGTGCCTATGGCAGAGGCAACCTCGAACAGGGCTGTCAGCACAGGAATGTTCTCAATACTGCTGATGATCATTGCTCCGGTAAGCGGGAGAACAATGTACATAAGTGCTATGGCTGCAGCACTTCTTTCCGCATCATGAGAAACTCTGCGGCCGAAGAAGTGTGTATTGTCTTTTTTCTGAAATACAGAAAATGCAGTAAATAGCAGTACTGCAGCTGTGGTTGTCTTCATGCCTCCTGCTGTGGACCCCGGTGAGCCGCCTATGAGCATAAGGAGCACTATAATAGTCTGGCCTGTTTCGCTTAAGTCTGTCATGTCTGCAGTGTTAAAACCTGCCGTCCTCGGAGTGACCGCCTGAAACAGGGAACACAGTAAACGCTTTCCGAAGGACATATTCTCATACTCAAAGAAGAAAAAATACATGGCCGGAAACACAATTAAAAATGCTGTGACTATTATGATGATTTTGCTCTGCATCCTGTATTTTCTGAAATGTAGTCTGTTGCGCCTGATATCATCCCATGTGATGAAGCCTATCCCGCCGATAATAATCAGCGACATTATCACCATATTGATAACCGGACTGGATGCATATGACGTCAGGGAAGAAAAAGGTTCCTTTATCCCCATCAGATCAAAGCCTGCATTGCAGAAAGCGGACACTGAGTGAAACAGTGAATACCATATTCCTCTGGTTATTCCGAACTCTCTGCAGAATACAGAAGAAAGCACTGCAGCGCCGATTAGCTCGACGCCGATAGTCACCTTAAGTATAAATCCCGTCATACGGACTATGCCGCCCACATGAGGAGCAGAGATAGCTTCCTGCATGGTACTGCGCTGCATCAGGCCGATCCTCCGTCCCGAAACAATTGCGATGGACACAGCAATAGTTACAACTCCCATACCTCCTATCTGTATAAGTGTCATAATGACCAGCTGTCCGAAGGTGGACCAGTAGGTTGCAGTGTCATGTATAACAAGTCCTGTCACGCAGACAGCTGAGGTGGAAGTAAACAGTGCATCTGCAAAAGATGTAACTTCTCCATGCTGTGCCGAAACAGGCAGCATAAGCAGAAGTGTTCCTATCAATATTACAGACAGAAAACCTATAATTATAATCTGAAAGGAAGATATTTGTCTGCCGCTATAAGCGATACGCATTTTCTTCACCTCTATGCAATCTTAATTTAATCTTTACAACATCTTTATAATATCTTTATCCACATTAAATGTGCATAAGCAAGATGAGCAGGATATTAAGATCGCATAAAGATTACCCGTATATTC
>CAZUFU010000029.1:0-15418 GCA_964619875.1 uncultured Oscillospiraceae bacterium | reverse complement strand
CAACTACTACGCTGCCTTCCAGGCCTGCGTTTTCAGCGATCTGACGAACAGGTTCCTCAAGAGCTCTTCTGATGATAGCTGCGCCTGTCTTTACGTCTCCTTCAAGAGTTTCAACATATGCTGCTACTGCAGGGATTACGTTTACTAATGCTACGCCGCCGCCGGATACGATACCTTCTTCAACTGCAGCCTTGGTTGCGTTGAGAGCGTCTTCGATACGAAGCTTTCTTTCCTTAAGCTCTGTTTCTGTAGCTGCGCCGACTTTGATAACTGCTACGCCGCCTGACAGCTTAGCAAGTCTTTCCTGAAGCTTTTCCTTGTCGAAATCAGAAGTAGTGTCTTCGATCTGCTTCTTGATGCTGCCGATTCTTGCCTGTACTTCTTCCTTGGCGCCGCTGCCGGATACGATAACAGTGTTTTCCTTGTTAACCTTAACTGTAGCAGCTGTACCAAGCATATCTAATGTAACTTCCTTAAGCTCGTAGCCAAGGTCGCTTGCTACTACTGTACCGCCTGTAAGAACTGCGATGTCCTCCAGCATTTCTTTTCTTCTGTCGCCGTAGCCAGGTGCCTTAACTGCAACTACATCGATTACGCCTCTCAGCTTATTGAGTACCAGTGTTGCCAGTGCTTCGCCTTCTACATCTTCTGCGATTACCAGAAGCTTGCGGCCCTGCTGCATTACCTGTTCCAGAATAGGTACTAATTCCTGAATATTTGAAATCTTCTTGTCTGTGATTAAGATAAGAGGGTTTTCCATGTTGGCTTCCATTTTTTCTGTGTCGGAAACCATGTATGCTGAAAGATATCCTCTGTCAAACTGCATACCTTCTACTACCTCGAGAGTAGTACCCATGCTCTTGGACTCTTCTACAGTGATAACGCCGTCCTTGCCCACTTTTTCCATTGCTTCTGCGATGAGCTCACCGATTCTCGGGTCAGCTGCGGAAACTGCGGCAACCTGTGCGATTGATTCCTTGGTTTCTACCTTGTGTGCCAGCTTAGCGATTTCTTCTACTGCTACTTCAACTGCGCCCTGGATACCTTTCTTAAGTTCCATCGGGTTAGCTCCTGCTGCAACGTTCTTGAAACCTTCTCTTACGATAATCTGTGCAAGGAGTGTTGCTGTAGTGGTGCCGTCGCCTGCTACGTCGTTAGTCTTGGAAGCTACTTCCTTAACTACCTGAGCACCCATGTTTTCTGTACCGTCTTCAAGTTCGATTTCTCTTGCGATGGTAACGCCGTCGTTAGTGATCAGCGGTGAACCGAAAGTCTTGCTGATTAAAACGTTGCGGCCCTTAGGTCCTAATGTGATTTTAACTGTGTCTGCTAATTTATCAACGCCTGCCTGTAATTTGCGTCTTGCGTCTTCTCCGTAAAAAATGTCTTTTGCCATTTCGATCTCCCCCTCTTATTACTCGATTACTGCCAGAATGTCGCTCTGGTGCATGATTGTGTATTCTTCGCCTTCGTATTTGATTTCTGTGCCGCCGTATTTGCTGAAAACTACTTTTTCGCCAACCTTGAGTTCCATCGGTTCGTCCTTGGTTCCAGGTCCTACTGCTACGACCTCTGCAACTGATGGCTGTTCCTTGGCTGAACTGGTCAGGATAAGTCCGCCCTGAGTTTTCTCTTCGGCTTCAACTTTTTTAATTACTACTCTGTCACCTAATGGTTTAATTCCAATCATTTATAAATACCTCCGTTTAGAAATGTTTTTTAACATGTTTAGAAGTCTTAGCACTCTTTGTTGCTGAGTGCTAACATATCTTATTATAGCAGTCTTAGGGATAATGTCAATAGGTGTTTTTAGTAATTTTTAGCCGATTTTGTGAAGTTTGTGTGAAAGCGAGCCGCGGGCGCGCGAATCGCCTATACGTCCGTAAGATCGCAATTAATGTGGACCCCGCCTTTATGTTGTACGAATCCGGCAAAACAGTCTAAAAAAACAACATTGCCCTCCTGCAGCCGCCGAAAAGGTGTCCGGGCGGCCTCCGGCCGGCGGAGGCCCAAAAAAAGAGCGATGTTGTAAAAAATACGTGGTCTGATTATTTTTTACAACATCGGTATCTTGTCTTATTCAAAATCGGTTTCTTGTCTTATTGAATATCGGTTTCTTTACTCGTCCAGTCCTCTTATGTAGTAGAACAGGTACTGCTGGGCGATGCCGCCGTTGACGCCGAAATGCTCCGCCGCGTAGGCATTCATGCCCTTTATGTCCTTTTCGTCAATGCCGTATAGCCTGTTCATGACGCGGCGCACCCACACGTCAATCGGAAAAGCCTCCAGTCTCCCCAGTCCGAAGAGAGCTATACAGCTGGCCACCTTCGGGCCTACACCCTGAAAACCTCTCAGGTACTCGCAGGCTTCCTCAGGCGTAGAGGCCGCCTCAAGGTCTGCCGCAACAGCTTCTACGCCGCCTCTTTCCATGACCTGCCTTGCCGTCTCCACCAGATAAGGCGCCCGGTACCCCAGTCTGCAGGGCGCCAGGTCCTCTGCAGTAAGGCCGGCCATGACCTCAGCCGACGGCACATTATAGTATTGGACCCCGTTGTACTCGCCGGCCGGTTCACCGAAAAGCCGTGCAAGGTTTTCGATACAGCCTTTGATGCGGGGTATATTGTTATTTTGCGATATGATAAAGGAAACCATGGTTTCCCAAAGCTCCTGCTTCAGAATTCTGATTCCGCTGCCGCCCTCTATGGCTTTAGCCATGACTTGGTCTGACTCTGCCAGTGTGGCCTTGATAGCACCGTAGTCTCTGTCCAGGTCCAGATAGCTGCGCCAGATTTTTTCAAAGTCCTCTTCGGAGCAGTTGTCTATCACCAGGTCAAGGCGCGGCTGACCTTCGCCGTGCCCGCAAGCGCCGTAAGCTCCGGAAGCTTCGCCGGCCGGTGCCTCCTTAAGGCTTACGTTTACCGCCTTTCCCATGGCGATACCTGTGTAGCTTCCGTCCTCCTGTCTGCTCCAGCGGAAACACTGTCCGCAGTCAAAAATATGGTCAAGGTTAAAATCCTTTACACCCCCATATATGTATTTTCCCATCGATTTATTACCTCAGTCTTTATTATAATTGCTGCCGGCTTTAATTTAGCATGTCTTTATTTTAGCTGATGCCGCGCACCTCTACGTCAACTTTTGCCACATTGAAGGCCGTCATTTCCTCAACTACCCGAGAAAGTTTTTCCTGGAAAGCCTGTGCTGCATCCCATATCGGATAGCCGCGGCGGATTTTTATGGAAACCGCCAGCTCATAGGCCTCCGGCGATGCCTCCTGCACTATGTACACCACTCTGCCGATAGCCGGCATGGTCTTAGCAGTACAGGTTATTATATCGTTTATTACCTTTTCGTCGATGAAATACTCACCCATGTAGCTGTAGGTGGGCCTGACCACAGTCCTCTCGGCAGCCGCTCCCTGATCCTTTCCGCGGAAAAATCTGAGAGGGTCCATGAAGTATCCCGCAAAGCTTCTCTTCAGCTGCAGTGCCGGTGCCGGGATTACGTGTTTGCCCAGGTGGTCCCTCTGTTCTCTGGCTATGGCCCGCTCCTCCGGTGTGGTGATGTCCTCGATGTGAATTCGCCTCAGGCTGTCCTCCGGCAGAGGCGGCAGCCCAAGTCTCTCGATGATTCTGTCGGTCATGCCGTCACTTGTCCCCAGCACGAGTATGCTGGCCGGCTTTTTCTGGCGGATGGCTGCGGCCACCTTGTCCCTGATCTGGTCGTCCAGGAAAAGAGCTGTTTTTACTGCGCCTATCTTGGTGGATGCTCTCTTGGCGGAAACTCCTTCCACCACAGTGTTTTTGTAGATGAAGAGCCCGTCATCGATTATTGCTTCTATATTATATTTTCTGCAAAGGTTCATGGCGTGAAAGCTTTTGCCTGTCCCGCTTTTGCCTGCCAGTGTGTATACGTCCATGAAAGCTCCTTTCTGCCGTCTTATTGTGATACTATTTTACAACATTCTCATGAAATTTTCATCTATTTTCCCTTTACTATTATAACCCATTCTGCTATAATTGTGTCACGAAAGATATATCTTTTTAATAGGAGGACAAACGAAATGGCTTATAAAATTACAGACGCCTGCATCGCTTGCGGTGCTTGTGCAGCTGAATGCCCTGTAGAAGCTATCTCCGAAGGAGACGGCATCTATGTAATCGACGCTGATGCTTGCATCGACTGCGGTTCATGTGCAGATGCATGCCCTGTTGACGCACCTACAGAAGGCTAATTCGACAGTACTTAAAAAGCAACCGACCGCTATGGCCGGTTGTTTTTTTTATCCTTTGATGGCTTGAATATCTCCCCTTCCGGTTCGCATACACGTCCCCCGAAGCCGATGTCGGAAACCACACCATCAGAAATCAGTGTATTCATATTACTAAATGCGGATTTGATTTCGTTCTTTTCATCAATATATTTCTCCAATGCCTTTTCAACCAAAGCATTTAGAGTACACCCTGATTTGGAAGCCTCCATTGCCAAAATTCTATGCAGTTCCGGCCTTATACGGACATTAAACAGACCCTTATATTCTTTATCAGGCTCTTTTCCTATTTCTTTGCAAAACTGCAAATAGTCGTCCACCGCAGAATGAAATTCAGCTTCAATATTTTCCAGACTGTCAGATTCAAAATCCACAAAGTCCGTTATCCCTTCTATTTTACCTCTGAGGGTCATGGACTCCACGTCAAACTCAATATTACTATGGTATCCTTTATATTCAAGTGTATTATTCATTATATCTCCCCCATTTCAATCAGATATTCCGCAAGCTTCGCTGCCGCTCCAGGTTTCATAACATCCCCAGGATGCGGTTTATGAAGCAGAATCACTTTTTTATCCTTTTCTCTATAATATTTCACTCTTGAACCTGATGTCTTCCCCTTATTGCTTTCCTCAAAGCCGAGATGAATAAGCAGGCGTTTTGCCTCAGTATATGTATAATCCTTCGGTCTGGAAAGCAGCCGCTCCTTGTCCTTCTCAAATCTGCTCATAGTTTTAACCCCTGCCGTAACTTGTAACTAGTTTATAGTTACATATTACTAGATTTGTTTCACCTTGTCAATATCTTTTAGCATCCAAGTCTTAATACCACTAAAAAAACGGCATCCCGCGATGCCGTTTTTTTCATATCATGTTACGATGTCCGGTCTATCTGTCCTTCATGTAATAAGCCAGGGCGTGCAGGCTGTCACTTACGTGAACGTTTTCGCATACCACGTCCTCAGGCAAATCAAGGTCAACTGCGGTGAAGTTCCAGATGCCCTTGATGCCCGCATCGCAGACAGTGTCCGCAACTATCTGGGCTTTTTCGGCAGGAACGGTGATTACTGCGATATCAATGTTTTCGCTCTTGACGAAGCTTGAAAGATTACCGCATGTCATAATCTGCGCATCCTTGAACTCCACGTTCTGAATAATCTGTCTCACATCGAAGATGCCTGCGATGTGGAAATTACTTTCGTTGTTGGAGATGTAGCTGGCCATAGCCTGACCAAGTCTGCCGTAACCGACGATAACAATCTGATATTTCTTGTCAAGTCCCAGGATAGTGCCGATCTCATCATAAAGCAGGTTGACACTGTATCCGTAGCCCTGCTGACCGAAACCGCCGAAGTTGTTCAGGTCCTGACGGATCTGTGAGGCGGTGTAGCCGATAAGCTCGCTCAGGTCCTTTGAGGAGATCTTCTCGATGCCTTTTTTCTTAAGCTCGCCCAGGTATCTTCTGTATCTTGGCAGCCTCTTGATGACAGCTCTCGAAATCTGTTTTTCTTTAGCATTAACTGCGCTCATGACTATTTGTTTTCCTCAACGTATCTTACAAGGTCTCCGACAGTCTGAATCTTCTCAGCTTCTTCATCAGGAATCTCGATTCCGTACTCATCCTCGATGGCCATGATGATTTCAACTGCGTCCAGGGAGTCTGCGGAAAGATCCTTCATAAGGTTTGTGTCCATAGTGACATCGGATTCTTCAACCTGTAACTGTTCTATAATGATATCTTTAATTTTATCAAAAATCATACTAATCGTCCTCCATTTTATTTCCATTGGGTTTTTACTATGGTTTATTATAAATACTTTCCTATGGCAATGCAAGAGAAATATTTAACAATTTTTTGTAGATTGTGTGAAAGGATTTTAAGGCTGCTGCTCGCCTGCTTCGGCCCATTCTTCGTAAGCTTGCGAAAGCCTTGCAGCCACTTCTTCCCTCTCGCGGCTCAGCCTGGCCAGAAGCTCATAATCGCTCATGTTTTCCTCGCTGCAAAGATTCCGCTCAAGTTCCGCATCCCGTTCTTCAAGCTCCGCAATCTCGGCCTCCAGCTTTTCCAGAAGACGCTGACGGCGCCTTTCCTCAGCCTCTCGCTGCTTGTTGAGAGCCCTCTGCTCCGCCGCCGAAAGATTAGCTTCGCCTGCCTCGCCTCTCTGACGTGCCGCCTCAATTGCCGCCGCCGAGTCCTCCCTCAGGTCATTGAGATATCTCTTGCCGGAGCCCAGCTGCTCCTTCTTTTCCACATAATAATCATATTTACCCAGATACTCATTTATGCCTTCGTGTGTCAGCTCCAGAATTCTGGTCGGTATCCTCTGCAGGAAATACCTGTCGTGAGATACCACGATGGCCGTCCCCGGAAACTCCAGCAGTGCCTCCTCGAAAACCTCCTTGGAGTCGATGTCCAGGTGGTTGGTTGGTTCGTCCAGTATGAGAGTGTTGGCTCCGGAAAGCATCATCTTAAGCAGTGACAGGCGGGCTTTTTCGCCGCCGGAAAGGCTCCCCACCGTCAGGAAAACGTCGTCCCCGCGGAAAAGGAATCTGCCCAGTATGCCTCTCATCTCAGTATCCGTGTAAAGCCTGTAGGACTCCTTCAGCTCCTCCAGCACCGTGTTGTTTTCGTTAAGCAGAAGCTGCCCCTGGTCGTAGTAGCCGAAGGCCACGTTGTGCCCTGTCTTCAGCCTGCCCTCCGTAGGCGTCAGCTCGCCCATAATCATGCGGAGCAAAGTGGTCTTGCCAACTCCGTTTGGTCCTACGATACAGATTCGCTCTCCGCGTTTGATGTCCAGATCCACATTCTCAAAAAGCCGCTTTTTATCGCTGCCCCGTCCGAACTCCTTGGCCAGTCCCTCGGCCAGAATGACGTCGTTTCCCGACTGGAAGTTCTGCTTGAAATGAATCTTCATGCGGCCCATTTCACCCTCAGGCCTTGAGAGCCTTTCCACATGCTCCAGACGCTTTTCTCTGGACTGGGCACGCTTCACCAGCTTCTCCGTGTTATGCTGCTTCATGCGGCGAATCATTTCCTCCTGGCGGGCGATTTCGCGCTGCTGGTTGTTGTAGGCCCTCAGCTCCGTCTCTCTGCGCTGGCTTTTCTTGGCCGCGAATGCTGTGTAATTGCCGTCGTAGCAGTAGACCTTGTGGTTTTCCACCTCAAAAATCCTGTTCACCGTCCTGTCCATAAAATATCTGTCGTGGGAAACTATCATTATGGTTCCCTTGTACGAGGAAAGGTACTGTTCCAGCCATTTCAGCGTACCGATGTCCAGGTGGTTGGTCGGTTCGTCCAGCAGAAGCAGGTCGGGTTTTTCCAGCAGCAAAGCCGCCAGTGCGAGCCTCGTCCTCTCTCCCCCGGAAAGGCTGGATATCTTTTTATCGTAAAACTCCGGCCCGAAAGCCATGGAGCTTAGTATTCCCGTTATTTCTGATTTATATGTGTAGCCGCCCTTAAGGTCGTACTCTCTCTGCAGACTGTCCAGCTTTTCCTGAAGCTTCACGTCCTCCGGATTAGCTGCCACTGCGTCGGCTGCCCTGTGTATCTCCTCCTCCAGCTTGTGGAGATGGTCGAAAATGTGGTCCATGGCCTCTCTCACCGTGTGCTCCCTGAGAAAGTTGTCGCGCTGCTTCAGGTATCCGATGCGGGTATTCTGGGACACAAAAAACTCCCCTTCGTCTATGCCCAGCTCTCCTGTCAGCATGTTCAAAAGGGTTGTTTTGCCTGCGCCGTTTCTTCCCACGATGCCCACTCTGTCGCCGGCATTTACGTGGAAGCTGGCCTTATCTATGATTACGTCCGTTCCGTAAATTTTTGAAAGGTTGTTTGCCGATAAAATTATCATTCCTTATGTCTCCATCTGCTAAAACGGCCTGATTAAAGAGGCATGCTTAGAGATGCATGCTTAGATAGGCATGCTCGGGCTGGCGTCCATATCCAGACTGCCCTCCTGCCCGCTCTTGTATTTATAGTAGGCACTGCAGGCCACCATGGCCCCGTTGTCTGTGCAAAGCCCCGGGTTCGGCCTGTAAAGCTCTATGCCTTCTTTTTCGCAAAGTGCACTCAGCTTGGCTCTCAGTCTTGAGTTGGCTGCAACTCCTCCCGCCATGACCAGCTTCTTCATGCCGCTTTGAGATACGGCCTGAATGGCTTTTTCCGCCACAACATCCATTACCGCCTCCTGGAAAGATGCTGCAACATCTGCCCTGTTTATCTCTCTGCCTGCCTGCTTTTCCTGATTGATATAGTTGAGCACCGATGTCTTAAGGCCGCTGAAACTGAAATCAAAGCTGTCTTTTTCCAGATACACTCTCTTGAAGTGAATAGCCTCCGGATTTCCTTCTTTGGCTATTTTATCTATCTTAGGTCCTCCCGGGTAGCCCAGTCCCAGAACTCTCGCCACCTTATCGTATGCTTCTCCTACTGCGTCATCTCTGGTTCCGCCAAGGACTTCGCAGTGGCAGTAGTCGTCCACTCTGACGATTTCCGTATGTCCGCCACTGGTGATGAGAGCCATGAAAGGAGGTTCAAGCTCCGGATATTCTATATAGTTGGCGCTGATGTGGCTCATGAGATGATGGGAGCCCACCAGCGGTATGTCCTTAGCAAAAGCCAGCGCTTTGGCCGTGGACACTCCCATGAGAAGTGCCCCGATGAGTCCCGGACCGTCGGTCACACCTATGAGGTCGATGTCGTCCAGAGTAACTCCTGCTTCTGTAAGCGCCTCATCCAGCACGCCGTTGATGTTTTCCAGGTGGTGCCTGGAGGCGATTTCCGGCACTACGCCGCCGTAGTTTTTAAATATGTCTATCTGTGATGAAATAACATTGCTGAGCACAGTCCTGCCGTCGGCCAGAACAGCGATTGCTGTCTCGTCGCAGCTTGTCTCTATTCCCAATGTCAGAAATTTTCCGTCTTTCACCGCATTTACCTCCACATGATGACGGCGTCCTCGCCGTTATCCTCATAATATCCCGGCCTTATGCCCGCTGATTTAAAGCCCAGCCCTTCATAAAGCCTGATGGCCGGCTCGTTCCCGGCGCGGACCTCCAGTGTATATTTCTCTATGCCCGCTTCCGCTGTGACACTTATAAGTGTTTCCAGCATAGCGCGGCCGATGTGCTTTCTTCTGAATTCAGGGGCCACCGCAACGTTGGTGATGTGGCCTTCCTCGAATATTTTCCAGATGCCCACATAGCCGCATATCTGTCCTGCGATGCCGCTGCTGCCCTGTGTGCCGTCAGCGGCAGTCTCATCGCCGTCTGCGCCGGCTGCGCCGGCAATTTCGGCCACTATGTAGAAGGCCAGCTTGTTTTCCACGATGTCCTTATAGAGCGATTCATAGCTCCATGGCACCGCAAAGCACTGCTTTTCTATCTGTTCTATGGCGAGGACGTCCTTTTCCTCGGCTTTTCTGATGATCAAATCCGCCATATCCAATTCTCTTCTTGCATTCTCTTCCTCAAGCTGCCCAATGTCGTATGAAATCTCAAAACTTATAAAATTATACGACATCACATTCTAATCTTATGATTTAAGTCCCTGAAAATAGGTACAATGTCGTATGAAAATGGCAAATCGTTCTTTTCATGCGACATTAATCAGAAAAAATTCATTTTATGTCGTATGTAATTCTGATTTTAAAAAAATCATACGACATAGACGTGTAATTTCCCTATTATTTTAGCGTTTCAAAAGGGTTATGTCGTATGGAATTCCAATTTTCGAAAAATCGTACGACATTCTCGGGTGTGGATATCATCCATTCCCATACTTACTCCTGCTTCGGGCCTCTGCATATTGGCAGCTCACCGCTTTCCAGCTTCTGTTCTGCCTCGGCCCTCCGCATATAATCCGGCAGCAGCTCCTCGAAGTCAACTGCGCACCCCAATGCGGTCGAAGCAACGTCGGCCTGGCCAGCATCCAAGGCATCCACCACAGCCGCGGCCGCACCAGTCGCAGCGCCGCACTCCCTTATGCGCTTCGCCGCCCATCTGCCTACGGACACCGCATCCTGGTATCTGTCTGCCTCCGGTGCGAATTCAAAGGACGCCGAAGGTCCGGGCCCCGGCTCGCCGAGAGCTTCCTTTATATTCTTTTCATAAGCATCTATGCCGTCGCCAAAGAAGAGCATCCTCCATCCGGCAGGCTCCATCTTCGACTTATATACTTCAATTACGTCTGTCAGCATGTACGGTCCCGGCTCCATGAAGCCGTCAATCATACCATAGACCTGTCCTCTGCGTGCGTTGATAATAGCGCAGACAGCGGTTCGTCCAACCGCTGCCTCCCGGACAGCAGGCACCGCAGCCGCAGTGTCAGCAGCCTCTGCGGTCTCCTTGAAGCAAAAGGCCTCCAGGGTCGGCACCGGTACCGCTTTGATTCCCAGGGCCTGGCACAGAGCCCTCGCCGTGGACACGCCTATTCTGATGCCCGTAAAAGAGCCGGGCCCCACAGACGGCGCAATCAGGTCAATCTGATCTTTGGCCACACCGCACTTTTTAAGCATTGTATCTATCATAGGAATCAGGTCCTTAAGGTGGCTCATGGTCCCATGGGAGACTTCATACCCTAGAACCTTTCCTTCTTCATCAAGCAAGGCAGTGGAGCCGTAAGGCCCCGTAGTCTCAATTGCTAAAATGTACATTTATATATCCTCTCTCCCTCTTCCGGGCCGTACTCGATATAGATGTATTTGGTGTTTTCCGGCAAAATCTCCTCAATTAAATCTGCCCATTCCACCACGCACAGGCCGTCTCCGTAAAAGTACTCGTCGCAGCCGATGTTAAAAAGCTCCTCAGGATCCGAAACCCTGTAAACGTCAAAATGAAACAGAGGCAGCCTTCCCTCCCGGTACTCCTTGACAATAGTAAAGGTAGGGCTGTTCACACGTGACGTGATGCCAAGGCCCTCTGCAATGTACCTGGTGAGAGCGGTTTTGCCGGTCCCCAGGTCGCCTATAAGCGCGAGAACATCTCCGGCAGTCAGTTCATCTGCCAGAGTCAGTCCGAATTTTCTCGTTTCTTCCTCGCTTCCCATAGCGAGGGTCCTCTTTATTTCCATAAATCAGGTTTCCTTCTACTTATGCAGGAACGGTGAAATTCTCTTGTACAGCAGGAAAGTCACCAGGCTGTTGATGCCTGCCTTTATCAGGTTGAAGCCGACGATAAAAGGCATCAGGCTCCACACTACTGAAGCCGGCACTCCCATGAAAAGCGGAGTGATGACCATGTTGGCGCAGGCCATTACCACAGCCATGGCCAGAGTACCGCAGATAAGTCCGATTATAGCGTGTTTCTTGGTCTTTTCCTTATTATATATGAGACCTGCAACGATTACCAGAGTGCAGGTTGCGATAATGTGCATGATAATGCCGTATGCGCCGCTGGCGGAGCTTACTGTCAGGCCCTGAAGCACTGATGTCACCACGGTAAGCAGGATTCCTGCCAGAGGTCCGAAGGCGAAGGTGCCTATCAGAATAGGAATGTCTGCCGGGTCGTATTCCAGGAAAGCCACTGCCGGGAAAATCGGGAATCTGATAAGTGCCACAAGTACGATTGAAATTGCTACAAGCATAGCCATCTTGGCCAGCTTCGTTGTCTTAGACTGAGTGTTCATTAGTTTCATTTTCTCTCTTTCTCGTAAAACGTCTTTTAAAATTTCATTATAAAATTCATTAAAAATTTCATAAAAACGAAAGCCCTGATAAGAAATCAAGGCTCTCACTCGCTAGTTATTATATTCCCCGGAAGCCAGTTTGTAAATAGCTTCTGCATAAATTTTTGTCATCTGCACAAGGCGCTCCACGGTTATACACTCGTTTTTCTGGTGCATCAGGTCAGGGTCGCCCGGGAAAAGAGCCCCGTAGGCGATGACGTTCTTTGCGCTTCGGGCATATGTGCCGCCGCCTATTACCTGAGGCTGGGACTGGGTGTCGCCGGTGTGCTTTCTGTAGATTTCCATAAGGAGCTTCACCATAGGGTTGTCCATATCCAGGTAGATAGGTTCTTTGTGGCTGCCTCTGATAAGTCCCATGTCGTATCTGTCCAGTACAGCCACCAGCTTGGAAAGTATCTCCTCGCCGTCTGCCGTAACCGGGTATCTGATATTGATGGTCAGTTTTCCTGCTTCAGAGTCCGCATCGATCATGCCTACATTGAAAATCAGACCTCCCGAAGGCTCGTCGCTGCAGTCAACTCCGATTCGGGAGCCGTCCAGGCAGAAGCCGATGTACTTGTTATAGAATTCGATGAACTCGTTATGGTCTTCGTTTACGAAGTTCAGTCTTCCCAGGAAGTCCATCATTATGCTTATAGCGTTAAGGCCTTTTTCCGGTTTAGCGCCGTGGGCCGCAATGCCCGTGGAAGTGATTTCCAGGGATTTGCCCACGCCTTTTACGTTGAGCTTGTATCCGGTCTCTTCCCTGTAAGCTGCCACCATCTCCTTGATTCTATCATAAGCTTTTTCCTCGTCGCTGCGAAGGACTGCTCTGCAGGAGTCTGCCACGCTGTTAGGCGCCGTGCCTCCTTTAACCGAGCGGAGCTTCAGTCCCTTTGCCTGGTCCTGAGTCTGTGCCTGAGCAGATCCGAATTTCTTTGCAAAATCGAAGATGAGCATTCCCTTCTCGCCGTTTATGACAGGAAAGTCAGCATCAGGTGTAAAGCCGAAGTCCGGCTTCGGCTCATGGTCGAAGTAGTAGTGTATACCCTTCCATTCTGTTTCCTCATCCAGACCGATAATAAGTCTGATGGTGCACTCAGGCTGGTAACCTGCGTCTTTAAGGGCTTTCATGGCATAGAGGCAGGATATTACCGGCCCCTTGTCATCGGTGGTGCCGCGTCCGTAAATCTTTCCGTCTGCAAGCTCTCCGCCGTATGGCTCGAAATCCCAGCCGCTTCCTGCAGGAACCACGTCCAGATGTCCGATGATGCCCATTATGCGGTCGGTTTTGCCCGGAAAATCTATATGTCCGCCATAGTTGTCTACATTTTTTACGCGAAAGCCCATGGATTCCCCCAGTGCCAGAACCTTCTCCAAAGCCTCCTGTACACCGCTGCCGAAGGGATAGACTTCCCCGTCTTTACCCACAATTTTTTCGCCCTCCTCGCTGTTGATTCGAACAACGTCACGGAGAGCGAAAATCATTTCGTCTTTATTTAGTTCAAGGTATTTTTCGTAATCCATTATTAAACCGATTCTACACCCTGGATTTCAGGATAAGCTTCCTTGAGAAGTCTCTCAACTACTCCCTTGATGGTCATCTGTGCGCCCGGGCAGCCTGCGCAGTGTCCCTGCAGCTTAACCTTAACGATATTGTCCTCTGTAAGCTCTACGAATTCAATGTCTCCGCCGTCTCTCTGAAGATATGGTCTGATCTGTGCCAAAGCGTCTTTAATCTTTTGTTCCATTTTTAAACTTCCTTTCTTATTTCACCACATAAACCGGCATTTCGCTTCCTGCCTGAATATGGTTTATACTTATTGATTTAGTCGGCTCATTATTGCCGCCGTAGTTTATTACGCCTGATGCTCCCTGAAAATCTTCTATCTGATTCAGTGCATCCCTTATCTGGGTTCCCGTAGGAATACCTTCATCCATGGCTTTCTGATAAGCATCCTTTATAGCTTTTGCCTCTGCATCGGACTTGGCCTGAGCCGCAAGCTCCTCCACATCGGAGGTAAACAGATTGTTGTAGGCATCCTCGATGGCTTTTAAAGCCATTACATAGGCATCGAAAGCCACGGCCGTGCTGCCCTCAGGCTCCGCGTCTTCGCCGTACTCGGTCTTGTAGGCTTCCATGAAAATCTTTGAAAGCTCCGTCTCGTTGGCCTGGGACTGTTCTCCGCAAAATGCCACATTTAGCTTTTTTTCACTCTGGACGTACTTCAGAAGATCCTTATCATTCCAGCTTCTTGTTCCCAGGAAAAGCACATGGGTCAGGTTGTTCTTTACACACTGCTCCATAAAAGACTTGGCAGAGCCCGACGGTAATGCCAGAAAAACAGCCTTGGCGCCGGAGCTTCTGATCTTCTCTATGGTCTCGCTGTAGTCCTGACTGTCGGTGGAAATCTCAAAGTTTCCTGCCGCACTCTTGCTGGAGCCTGTGAGTTTTTTCATCCTGTTTGTAAAACGCTTTATTGTAGCCGTAGCAGTATCATCATTAGCGAACTTCACAGTTACTGCGATATCCTTCTTCTGTGAAGTATAAGCGAAATCCGCCAGTGCGTCTCCCTGCCTTGTCTCCGTATACGCCGCGCTGAAGTAGTACGAATTGTTCACCGTAATCAGCGGATTGGTGCTGGAAATGGTGATTGCAGGCGTATTGGTAGCCTTGATGAAGTCGCTTGCAGCGAGAGTAAGCGTCTCGCCATAGCTTCCCAGGACAACAGAAGGTGAATTGGAAAGCAGCTCCTGTATGGCAGTCTCGCCGTCATACATGTTGGATTTATTATCCGCGTATACCAGCTCGACTTTTTTGCCGAGAACCTCAGGATAAAGCTTGTTTGCAAGCTCGATGCCAGCGATTTCCGCCTTTCCCTGTTCCTTATACTGCCCTGTCATCGGCTCGTATATGCCTATTTTTATAGTCCTTTCAGCGGCAACCTTTCCATCGGAAAAGAAAGCGTTTTTGAAGTTGTTATAGGTGGTACAGCCGGAAAGCCCCATCACAAGTGATGCGGCCAGAGTCAGGCAAAGTACCTTTCTCAAGCATTTACGCATTGATTTTCCCCCTATTTCTCTTTTATTCTGCAGGCGGCTTCCCGCCCCGTTTAAATGCCTGCTGCCATACAGGCTATTCACCCAGGTACGCCTTCTTGACTCTGTCGTCATTGAGAAGTTCCATGCCGTTGCCCGACATGGTGATTGTACCTGTCTCCATTACATAAGCATAGTCGGAAATCTCCAGAGCTGCCTTGGCATTCTGTTCGATGAGGAGCACGTTCACACCTGCAGCTTTGATTTCCTTTATTATTGCGAAAATGTCCTTGATTACCAGCGGAGCCAGACCAAGTGATGGCTCATCCAGCATGAGGAGCTTCGGCTTGGACATGAGGGCTCTTCCTACAGCAAGCATCTGCTGCTCACCACCTGAAAGGGTTCCTGCAAGCTGCCACTCTCTTTCCTTCATTCTCGGGAAAAGGTCGT
>CAZUFU010000028.1:0-15877 GCA_964619875.1 uncultured Oscillospiraceae bacterium | reverse complement strand
CTATTTCCCCGGAAATGCTAAGCAGAATTGAGGGTGCTGAAGCTGCACTGATGAGAATGGGGTTTTCTGATTTCAGGGTAAGAGTATTCGGCGGCGGCGCAAGGCTGCAGCTTAGGGAATCGCAGATGGGGTCAGCTCTGAAGAAACGAGAAGAAATAGTAGAGGCGCTGAAGCCTTTCTTTAACGAAATACTGCTGGACATGGAGGCAAGATAATGGAAAACAAAGATATAAAAGAATTACTTACAGGAGTATCAGAAGGAAGCGTTTCGGTGGAAGACGCACTGCTGGAGCTAAAGAAAGCACCTTTTGAGGAAATCGGAATAGCGTCCCTGGACCACCACAGAGCCATAAGGCAGGGAGCAGCAGAGGTGGTCTACGGAGCAGGCAAAACTCCGGAACAGATCAACCCTATAATAAGGAACCTCTGGGAAAGAGGACAGAAAACTATTCTCATAACCAGACTTTCTGCGGATAAGGCAGAGAAAATAGATAGAACTTTGCCCTTCACCTATTATGAAGAAGCCAGGCTCGGCCTTGTAGGCGAAAAACAGAAGCCGAAACACAGCGGATACATTCTGGTCGCTACGGGAGGCACAAGCGACATTCCTGTAGCTGAGGAAGCTGCGCTTACTGCCGAGATTATGGGAAATAAGGTGAAGAGAACATACGATGTGGGTGTTGCAGGGCTGCACAGGCTGCTGGCACATATGGATGACATAATGAATGCAAGGGTTATAATCGCCATTGCGGGAATGGAAGGCGCTCTTGCCAGCGTCATAGGCGGACTGGCAAGCTGCCCGGTAATCGCAGTGCCTACCAGTGTAGGTTATGGGACAGCATTTGGCGGAGTGACAGCACTTCTTTCCATGCTGAATTCCTGCGCCAGCGGGGTCAGTGTGGTCAACATCGATAACGGCTTCGGAGCCGGATACCTGGCAAATCAGATTAACAACATGGAGGCGGCAGAATGAGAACTTTATATGTAGAATGTAAAATGGGAATAGCAGGTGACATGCTCATGGGTGCATTGTACGAGCTGCTTGACGAGGATAAACGTACAGAATTTCTCGATAAAATAAACGGTGCCGGGATACCGGGGGTTCAGGTAAAGGCTCAGGAAAGCATCAAGTGCGGAATAAAGGGCACTCACATGGAGGTTAAGGTCTTTGGCGAGGAAGAGGGCCACGGTCACGGACATGGTCACCACCATCACCATCATCACCACGAACACCACGGTCTGCATGACATAGAAGAGATACTAAAGGAATTAAATCTTTCTCATAAAGTAAAAGAAAAGGCCCTCATCGTGTACCGCTGCATTGCAGATGCAGAAGCAACCGTGCATGGAGAAAAGCCGGAGCACATTCATTTTCACGAGGTAGGGAGTCTTGATGCGGTTACCGATGTGACCGGATGCTGCCTTCTTATGGAAATGCTCGGTGCAGAGAGGGTGCTTTTTTCGCCCATAAACACGGGAAGCGGCACTGTTCACTGCGCCCATGGAATTCTACCCGTACCTGTTCCTGCGACAGCAATGCTGCTTAAAGGTATTCCGGCATACAGCGGGGAGATTGAGAGTGAGCTTTGCACGCCGACAGGGGCGGCTCTGGCAGGAGTGTTTGCAGACGAATTCGGGCGGATGCCTGTTATGAGCATATCGCGAATTGGACAAGGAATGGGTAATAAGGACTTCGAGCAGGCAAACTGTGTGAGAGCAATGCTGGGTGAGACAGGAGAAGACGGTTTCACTACAGTTCCAAAAGGCGACGGGCAGGTGGTTGAGCTTGCTGCCAATATAGATGATATGACCGGAGAGGAACTGGGCTTTGCCGTAGAAATGCTCCTTGAAGGCGGAGCCCTGGATGCATATACACAGCCGATTTACATGAAAAAATCCAGACCGGCGGTAAAACTGTGTGTAATAGTGCAGACGGAAAAAGCAGAGAAGATGGCAGAACTGATTTTCCGCTATACTTCTACACTGGGCATAAGACAGTATATGTGCGAGAGATATGAATTGAAAAGACATTTTGATAAAAGGATGACGCCATTGGGTGAGATGACTGTAAAGGTTTCTCAAGGGTATGGTGTCATCAAAGAAAAATACGAGTATGAGGAGCTGACAGAGGCTGCCCGCAGAGAGGGTATATCTCTGGCAGCGGTAAGGAAAAGACTAGATGAATAAGTTTTGGGGGAACAGAAGTAAATACGTTGCTGTGATGCTGGCAAGGATGGCAGTATTGATGGTGCTGCTTTCCATGATTATTTTTGTTATTGCTGACAAATGCCCCGGGGACCCCCTCAAATCCTATTACGGTGACGGAGCAGAAAGGCTCAGTGCAGATGAAAGACAGGCTGCAGAGACGAGGCTGGGTCTGGATCAGCCCCTTCCCCAACGATATGTCAAATGGGTGAAAAATTTTGTAAAAGGCGACATGGGCCTTTCTTATAAATACAAGCAGCCGGTGTCTGAAGTAATCGGAAGGATGTGGACAAACACTCTCATACTGGGAGGCTTGGCCTATGTGCTGACCTTCGGACTTGCTATCTGGCTGGGGAAATTTTGCGCCCTTCATGAAGATAGCATGGCCGACAGAATAATCTGCAAAATCGGTGTAATAAGCGGCAACATTCCCGCTTTCTTCATGGCACTCCTGCTCATACTGATTTTTTCGGTAAACCTGAGGATTCTTCCTGCAGGAGGTGCCTATTCTTACGGCATGAGCGGAAGTCTTGCCGTCAGGCTTTATCACCTGGTGCTGCCGGTGACGGTGCTGGTGCTGGAACATCTCTGGTACTATGCCTATATGATCAGAAACAAACTGGTGGAGGAAACAAGGCAGGATTACGTACTCCTGTGCAAAGCAGAAGGAATGCCGCGAAAGGCCATTATAAGCAAAAGCTGTATGCGGAATATAATGCCGTCTTTGCTGGTGATGATGGCCATTTCGGTGCCTCATATTCTAGGCGGAACCTATGTGGTGGAGACGGTGTTTTCCTATCCGGGACTAGGTACTCTCAGCTTTGAAAGTGCCATGTACAAGGACTATAACATGCTGATGGCACTTTGCATGATCACCGGACTGGCAGTGCTTGTTTTTAATATGATGGCAAAGGTTATCAATGAATTTATAGATCCTAGGATGCAGTATGAAAAGACAGCAGAGGAGGTGGCAGGATATGAAGCGTAAGCCATATTTATCCGGGGCCATTCTGGCGGTCATAATTTTATGTTGTCTTCTGGCAAAAGTTATAGCTCCTTTTGAAAGCTGGGAGATGGACCCGACGGCTGTGAGCATGGCCCCGGGCGGGGGACATCTATTCGGAACGGATGCCATGGGAAGAGATTTGTTTTCCATGCTTTTATACGGGGGCAGAGCATCTATATATATTGGCCTTATGGCGGCGGCCGTTTCCACGGTTATAGCAGTGGTTTACGGTGCAGTCAGCGGTATGGCGGGCCGGATGGTCGACAGCATGATGATGGGATTTGCAGAACTTGCCATGAGCGTTCCATCTATCTTGTTAATACTGTTTCTGCAGGCAATATGGGGGAATCCGTCGGCTACATCTATTGCACTGGCTATTGGATTAACGGGATGGATGAACATGGCTAAAGTGGTAAGAAGTGAAGTTCGCCAGATAGGAAAGAGCGATTATATTCTGGCTGCCAGAACCATGGGAGCGGATTTTGGGTATGTTTTAAAAAAACATCTGCTGCCTAATTTTATTTCTTCCATAATGTACATGGTGGTGACGGCCATAGGACAGGCTATGATAACTGAATCAACTCTGAGCTTTTTAGGGCTGGGGCTTCCGCTGACCACGGTTTCATGGGGCAGCCTCATGTCTATGTCAGAGTCTGTGCTGCTGTCAAACTGCTGGTGGCTTATCGTCATACCCGGAACAATACTTGTAATTACACTTGTATGCATAACTCAGCTGGGAGAGTACATAAGGAGAGGAAACAACCGGCTGCACAGTAATTTATAGAGGAGAGAGGAAAACTTATGAAGAAGAAATTTGTAGTTTTATTATTATGTATGCTGCTTATTGCAGTAATGCTGTCTACGGCTGGATGCGGGAGCAATGGAGATAATTCAGATATAGATAGAAGCAATACGCTGATATACGGCAGCGGTGATTATACAGCTATAAACCCGGCTCTTTACGAGCATGGTGAAATAAATGCCCTGATTTTTGCGGGTCTGACGGCACATGATGCACAGAACAACGTGGTGCCGGGCCTTGCCGAGAGCTGGGACTTTGACAAGCAGACAAATACATATACATTCAAACTGCGTGAAGGTCTGACCTTTCACGACGGAGAGCCGCTGACAGCGGAAGATGTGAAGTTTACTCTGGAAGCGATTCTGGATCCCCATAACGGCTCTGAGATTATCTCCAACTATACAGATATCGAGGAAATCGAATGCACGGATGAGTTTACAGTGGAAATAAAGCTTTCCCAGCCAAACGTAGCCTTCCCCGATTATTTGACCATAGGAATTCTGCCGAAACATCTTCTTGAGGGAGAGGATCTGGCCACCTGCGATTTTAACCGCAACCCTGTGGGGGCAGGACCTTACAAGCTGACAGATTGGGATATGGGACAGAGCATCACCATGGAGCGTTTCGATAATTACTATGGCGGAGAACCCAATATTGAAAAGGTAATTTTTAAAATTGTTCCGGACACAGACGCTCGTGCCATGCAGCTCAAAGCAGGCGAAATCGACATGGCGCAGATTACTGCCAAGACAGCGGCATCTTTTGATGAAGCGGATTTTCCGGGAGCGCAGGAGTTTGCTGTATACAGAATGAAGACTGCCGATTATCGGGCTATAGCGTATAATTTCAATAATCCGTTCTTTGCGGATAACCCGGAGCTTGCTAACATACTCAGCTATGCCATAGACCGTCAGGCTATTGTGGAAAGTGTGCTTCTGGGAGAGGGAGAAGCCGCATATTCGCCTCTTCAGGCAGGAGAGTACAATAATGACAGAATAGAAAAATTTGAATATAACCCTGATAAATGCAAGGAGCTTTTAGAGGATGCAGGCTGGGAAAAAGGCGCAGACGGATATTATGAAAAGGATGGACAGCAGTTGTCCTTCGTGATTTCGGCCATGGCTGATGACAAGGTGCGTGTGGATATGGCGGTGATGTGTGCTGCCCAGCTTCAGAAGGTCGGTGCCAATGTTACCGCAGAAAGCAGGCCTTCTCTGGACTGGGGCGGACAATATGCATGCATTATCGGATGGGGAAGTCCTTTTGATCCGGATGACCATACGTACAAGGTCTTCTCAACAGATGCAGGGGATAATTATACCGGTTATTCCAACGGGAAGATTGATAAAATTCTTGCAGAGGCAAGACATACAGAGGATGATGTGAAGCGGTCAGAGCTTTATGACCAGTTCCAGCAGGCTATAACGGAAGCAATGCCTTACACCTTTATCGCCTATGTGGATGCTGACTATGCAATGAAGGCCAACATAAAGGGAATCACTGAAAATACAGTGCTGGGACATCACGGAGTAGGCGTTTTCCATAACATTGCGGAATGGACTATAGAAAATGAATAGAATACTTGACATAGAAAATTTCAGATTGTCGTTTTACGGACCTCAGGGCAGAGTGCCTGCTGAACGAGGAGTGGATCTCTATGTGAATGAAGGGGAGACGGTGGCGCTGGTAGGTGAATCGGGATGCGGCAAAACAGCGCTATGCAGAGCGATTCTGGGACTTCACAGCAGTCATGCAAAGGTCGAAGGCGGGAGTATAAGTTTGTCGGGAATTAATGTTACTGAAATGACCGACAGGCAGCTTGAAGCCGTGAGAGGGAAAGAGGCTGCCATGATTTTTCAGGACCCGATGACATTTCTGAACCCTACATTTTCCATCGGAAGTCAGATAAGGGATGCTATTATGCTCCACGAAAAGATTAGCAAACAGGAGGCAAAAGCCAAGGCGGTTGACCTGCTTAAAATGGTTGAAATCCCACAGGCAGAATTTCGGTATAAACAGTACCCTCATCATTTCAGCGGTGGAATGAGACAGAGGGTGGCTATCGCTATAGCCCTTGCTTGTAATCCGACTCTTATTATCGCCGATGAACCGACGACAGCCCTGGATATAAAAATACAGAATGAAATTATGGGGCTGCTGAAAAGGCTGTGCAGAGAGCAGGGCAAAGCAATGCTTCTTGTTACCCACGATCTGGGACTGGCAGAAAATCTGGCGGACAGAACGGCTGTCATGAAGGACGGCATGATTATAGAGCAGGGAAATACCGATGAGATTTTTGATAATCCCAGGGAGGAGTATACAAAGAAACTGCTGGGTTATGTGGCTTACGGCAAGGGTACGTCCCATTATCACGGGAATTATAACAAGAAGACAGAGGCTTTAGAAAAAGAAGAAGTACCTGCAGTAACGATAGAACATCTGGATAAAAATTTCCCTTTGGGCAGAAAGACAATCAAAGCGATACTGAAGGATTTTAATCTGACCGTAAATAGAGGTGAAATTGTAGGCCTGGTGGGACCATCGGGCAGCGGCAAATCCACCCTGGCAAGGTGCATAATGGGCATTTATGAGCCCGATGGAGGACGTATAGTCACGGCGGGGGGACTAAAAATGCAGATGATATTCCAGGATTCAGCTTCTGCCTTTAATCCGAGGATGAAGCTCTGGGAGATAATTGCGGAGCCTGCAGACATAGAAGCACGCAGGGAAAAGCGGAGAATGGGAAAAAAAGAACTTCGCATCATGGCACAGGAAGCAGCAGAAGCTTGCGGCATTGAAAAAGAACTGCTGGAAAGATACCCTTACGATGTGTCAGGTGGACAGCGGCAGCGGGCAGCTATAGCCAGAGCACTCATAACGAAACCGGACTTAATAATTGCAGATGAACCTATTTCATCTCTGGATGTGCCGGTGCAGTCACAAATAGTGCACCTGCTCAAAAAACTTCGCGATGAAAGGAACCTGACCATGCTTGTTATCTCTCATGACATCCCGATGGTGGAGCACATCAGCGACAGAATTATTCATATTTGATACAAAAACGGAAAAAAGCTTCTCGAAAGAGAAGCTTTTTTCCTGAAAGTGTGTGTGTATTCAATAAAAGAAGGAAAGTTTGCTATTTGTTCCTCATCCCCTCAGAACACTTTTATAATAACAGATAAAAGTGAAGGATGAGTGATGTTTTTATAAACTATTGTGGATATTTTACCATGCTATTGCTGAAAAGTCAATGAACTCCCAGGCGATTTTATCGCCCTCTTCCACTATCTGTTCTTCTGCGGTAAGCATTCCCATTTCTCCGTTTACGGTGAATACCCATCCTGTCTGCTCTGAATAATCGCCTTCTGTCAGACCGGCAATCTCAGTAACATAGCCTTTTGAGGTGTCAACAGAGATGGAAATATCGTGAGACATGCAGTAGAGTTGAGTAGCCTCCAGAACAGAAGAGCCTTCTTCCGCTATAAACGGATCATCTTCAATTGCCTCAAAGTCTTCAAGTTCCAGATCGTCCTCACCATCGAGAAGAGAGAAACTCAGGTTGACAGGGTTTACAATCGGCGTCTCCTCTACTTCCGGTTCTGTGGAGCATCCTGCCATAGCGAACACAAGTGTCAGAATGCAAAGCACACTTAGAAATTTTTTCATCAATAAAATCCTCCTGAATTTATAATTGCTGTGATGCCATTAAATTATACAATTCCATATCATTTTCGGCCTCGGCATCGTAGACAACCTCTCCCCCGAGGACTGTCATAGATGTATGAACTCTAGGGAGCAGATTAAGGCTCAGGTCAAAAAGATTTTCGTCAAATACCGCCATATCGGCCAGCTTGCCCGCCTCTATGCTGCCCAGCTTTTCGGACATACCTACTACAGAGGCGGCATCTACCGTCAGGTGGTCTATTGCCTCTTCTACTGATGAAACGCTGCCTGTCAGGCTGCCCGGAGAAAAAACGTTGGTGCCCCAGGTTCTGAAGGCGCTTTCCCAGTAAATAAGCTCGGCAGTGTCTTCTGATGAAGTTTCACAGTCGGAGGCAATTACAAAGATATTTTTGTAGCCTTTGCTGCGTACATGCTCCAGTGAGTTATAAGCCATTATAAGGTCCTCTTTTTCGATTGCCTCAAGGAAAATGCCAAATCCCTTATCGCATACTTCTTCAAGAATCTTGTCAAGGGCCCCCTGGCTGAAAGGAACCGGAGAGGCGGTGTTATCAAGATAGAGATTGAGCATTTCTGCGTGAATCATGCCGCCCAGCTCAAGGCAGTTGGTTCGTCTTGCCATGAGACGGTGAATCAGTCCCTGAGGAAGCAGCGGCCGGTTCATAAAATAAGAACCGAAGAATCTCTGACGCAGCTGGCCCTCATTATATAAACCGATTATAGAATCCTGATAAAGACTTTCAAAATAATCCGGAGACTGCAGATTAAGCACCGACGTGAAGCCCTTGTCGGACAAATCGGCAATCTCGGCACGTACGCTTTCCTCAACAGAATCGAAATCGAAAGGGATAAGAAGGTTAAGTACGTAGCCCACAGTAATCGTATTAACGAATTCCTCCTCAGCGGTATCTATGATGATTCTGTCAGCTGCACTGTTTGTCCAGCAGTCTATGCAGTTGGCGCAGAGCAACAGAACCGGCCTGTCACCGCATGACTGATCCAGAACAGCTGCGGAGGCAGAGCATTGAACACCTTCCTCATCAGCGTTATCTTCATTGTCATCATCACCCTCGCCTCTAAAATCTTCCGGTTTCAGGTCGTCGCGGTATCCGTAGCCGAAGACTATTTCGCTGTCCGGATTTTCCTCGGCCCAGTCTCTTACGGCATCAGCCACATCCTCGGTACTGGAACACTCCGATAAGTCGGCGTAACGTCCCTCAAAGGCCTTGAGAACGGGACTTCTGTGAATATCGATAAATCCCGGGAAAACGTATTTCCCATCTAAATCTATAAGTCGGGTATCTTTGCCGGTGATGCCCTCCATATCTTCAAAATTGCCTACGGCCATAATTTCCTCACCTTTGCAGGCAACGGCGGAAGCCCATGGCAGTTCCGGGTTCTGAGTAAATACATGTCCGTTATGTAAAATTAAATCTGCTGTTTCTGTTTTTCTGAAAAAGCCAAAAGCCATAAGTTATCCTCCCGGGTTTAATCTGATGTATACGATTATTGTACCATAAATTCATCGTCTATGGTATACTAATTACAGGAAAAGATAAAAGAAAGAGGTGGTTCTGTGTACACTCTGGAAAGATTCCAAAAGAAAATATCTGTAGAAGAATATATAAGAGGATATGTAAATGTGGCAGAATTTCTCGGGTACTGCAGGCAATGTCCCAACTATGACAAGGTATGGTCCTGCCCGGGCCATGACTTTGACCCTGAGGAATACTGGAGAGACTACAGCAGTCTGAACCTGCTGGGATATAAAATAAATTTCGACGGAACCGAAACCGAGAACAGAAGTCTGGAGATTATGGCAGAGGTTAAAAAACAGCTTACTGAAGAGTTGTTTGAGATGGAAAACGCCCATCCGGGTTCCGTATCACTTTCTGCCGGAAGCTGCAGTACATGCGGAAAAGGCAGCTGCACCAGACCGTCAGGTAAGCCGTGCAGATATCCGGACAAAATGCGTTATTCCATAGAGGCCCTTGGAGGAAACGTGGGTAAGACTGTTCACGATCTTCTGGGAATAGAACTTGAATGGATTGAGGAGGGCAAAGTGCCTTCTTATTTCGTCCTTGTAGGGGGACTCCTTGAAAAATAGGGATTATGTACTTGATTGAGGACACAGAATAGGTTATAATTATATAGTTACAGGAAAAGTAAATAATTTCACTTTTTAAAAGGAGATATACATGGAAAGAAGAATAGGAACCGTCTCCCGCGGGCTTCGCGGACCGATTATAAAAGAAGGCGATGATTTAAGAAAGATTGTAGTTGATACCCTTATGGGATGTCTTGAGGCAGGAGACTTCGAAATTGGCAGCAAGGACGTGCTGGCAGTTACAGAATCCATCCTGGCCCGTGCACAGAAGAACTATGCGACAACAGAACAGCTTGCCGAAGATGTAAGAAACAAGCTGGGCGGAGAAACTGTAGGAGTGGTTTTCCCTATCCTCAGCAGAAACAGATTCGCTATCTGTCTTCGCGGTATTGCCAAGGGCTGCAGGAAGGTCGTGCTTATGTTAAGCTATCCGAGCGACGAGGTGGGAAATCACCTGCTGGATATTGACCTTCTGGATGAAAAGGGAGTTGACCCTTATAAGGATGTCCTGACACAGGAAGAGTTCGAGGGAATCTTCGGAAAGTCAAAGCACACCTTCACAGACATCGATTATGTGAATTACTATAAAGGAATCATCGAGGAGGAGGGTGCAGAGGCTCAGATTATCTTTGCAAACAATCCTCGTAAAATTGTGGATTACACCGACAAGGTTATCTGCGCTGACATTCATACGAGAAAGAGAACTAAGAGACTTATCACAGAAGCAGGCGGCAAGGTTGTTCTGGGCATGGACGAGCTTCTGACAGCTCCTGTTAATGGCTCAGGCTACAACCCTGACTATGGCATTCTGGGCTCCAACAAAGCTACAGAGGACACCATCAAGCTGTTTCCGATCAACTGCCAGGAATTCGTTGAAGGCGTGCAGGCAGACATAAAGGAAAGAACAGGCAAGACTGTTGAAGTTATGGTTTACGGTGATGGCGCATTCAAGGATCCTGTGGGCAAAATCTGGGAGCTGGCAGACCCTGTGGTTTCACCGGGATTTACTTCCGGCCTGATTGGTCAGCCTAACGAGCTTAAGCTTAAGTACCTGGCCGACAATGATTTTGCGGATCTCCGCGGAGATGAACTGAAAGCGGCTATCCAGGAGGCCATCCGTGAGAAGGATGATAACCTTGTAGGTCAGATGGCAACAGAGGGAACTACACCTAGAAGACTTACAGACCTTCTGGGTTCACTGTGCGACCTGACCAGCGGTTCCGGAGATAAGGGAACCCCATTCATTTATATTCAGGGATACTTCGACAACTATACAGACTAAACAGATTATACAGCATCAAGCGCAGCAGTTTTAAGGGCGGCTGCGTTTTTTTCTTGATTTTTTACTGATATTTTGACATGTATACACCTGAAAGTGGCTTGACTGCTGTATTGA
Organism: uncultured Oscillospiraceae bacterium; assembly: GCA_964619875.1. GTDB lineage: Bacteria > Bacillota > Clostridia > Peptostreptococcales > Anaerovoracaceae > SUG1106. Next base: position 4,680 of record CAZUFU010000028.1, on the reverse strand, counting down.
AAAGGAATATAATAATCCTGTTAAAATAATATTTAATCTAACCAGTGCCTCGTTTGAGGGTAATAGGGAATCGGGTGAAAGTCCCGAACGATCCGGTCACTGTGATGGAGGATTCATCCGCAATATGTCATTGGGCGAAAGCCTGAGAAGGCGCGGAATGGAGGTGATGCCAGAGTCAGGAAACCTGCTGGGAAAGAGTTTGGTAAACAGCTTCCGAAGAAGGCATGAATCAAAGCGAATATTGATTATATGTAAGACTGAATACCTACTCTTGCTTTTACCAAGTAAGAGTTATTTTATTACTCTGAAACTGATTAGATTAAATGTAAAAAATCTATCGTTTTGTGGAAAGAGAGGAAACAGATGAAAAAGAAATTTTTATCACTAGTTCTCGCGGCAGCAATGGTATTCACAGTCAGTGTTCCGGCAGTGGCTTTAGCCGGTACCGATACCGATGCTGTCAGCACAGCAACTGCAGCACCGGTTATATCCGAAACTAAAGCTGCCGACATCGTATCAGGTCTTGGAATGTTCTCGCCTGCAGAGGGCTCAACCAGCATTCAGATTGATAAGTACAAAGGAACAGCCAAGATCACATTCACAACAACACCGCAGAAGGTAAAAACTACAAAGTTTGCTTTAGTATCTCAGGATGCAACAACAGCAAAGAAAGAAAAAGCAGCAATTGCTGCAACAGTAACTCCTGCAGGAGAAAAATTTGTAAGCACATTCACCTTTGAAATTCCGGTATCAAAGCTTGGAACCGCAATGCCGTACAGCGTATTCTGGGAAGGTTCATCCGACCCTACAAATGACGGATGGCACAACTTCAGTTATGCTTCCAAGGCAGTTCTCACTGTAAAGCAGACACCTGCATTAGTAACTGCGCTTACCAGCGCAATCTATTTCCAGGAAAGAACCGAAGGAACCGACGCTCTCTGCGAAGCTGCCGGCAAAGCATGGGCTGCCTTGACAGAAGAAGAGCAGAAACAGGTTGAAGGCTTCGGATACTATCTTGCAGAAGATGATGAAAAGGGCGGATATGAATACTTCGGAGAAGATACCGGTGATGCATCAAAGGATGATGCCAGAAATGCAGATAAAATCGGTGACTATGAACTCCTGGTGGCAAGCTTCGGCACAAGCTACAACGACAGCCGTGTGCAGACAATCGGAGCTCTCGAAAAGGCACTTGAAAAGGCAGATTCAAACTTCGCAGTAAGAAGAGCGTTTACATCTCAGATTATCATCAATCACATTCAGGCACGTGACGGAATAAAGATTGACAACATGGAACAGGCAGTGGAAAGAGCAATCAAGAACAATGTTCAGGTTCTCGTTGTACAGCCTACAACCTTAATGGCAGGAGCTGAATACGATGAACTCGTGGCAGCTGTCAAGAAGTATGAATCAAAGTTCAAACAGGTTATAATTGCAAAGCCTCTCTGCTCAGATGAAGCAGACATAAAGACTGTATCAGAAGCGCTTTATGCAGAAACTGCAAAGGATGCCGGAATGACAGTTGAAGAGGCCAAAGCGAACAAGGAAACTGCATTCGTGTATATGGGCCATGGAACAGAACACAGTGCCAAGGCTTTATACGAAACTGCACAGCAGATTTATGCAGATAACGGATATTCAAATGCTTTCGTAGGAACTGTAGAAGGAAATCCTGAGTCAACATCCCTTGAAAACATTATTGCCGCTGTAAAGGCTGCCGGTTTCAAGAAGGTAATCCTGCGTCCTTACATGGTAGTTGCCGGTGACCATGCAAACAACGATATGGCCGGAGAATGGGGCGATGCTTTTGAAGAAGCAGGATTCCAGCAGACAAGCCAGATTGTTGGTCTGGGCGAACTCAAGGCTGTTCAGGATATCGCAGTAAAGAACGCAAAGGCTGCAATTAAAAAGGCTGCCGTAGCTAAGACAACAACTGCAACAGTTAAGTCAGCAAAGAAGGCATTCACAGTTAAGATTGCTTCAAAGAGTGGAATGTCCGGTTATGAATATAGATATGCAACATCAAAGAGCAAGCTTTCAAGCGCCAAGGTAAGAAGCGCCAAGGCAGGAAAGACATTCACAGTAAAGAACCTTAGTGCAAAGAAATCATATTATGTTCAGGTAAGAACATATAAGAAGACACCTTCCGGCAAGAAGGTTTACTCAAAATGGAGTACTGCTAAGAAGGTTACAACTAAGTAATCGCTGTTTTACAGGAGAGATAATATGAAACATTTGAGATATTTTTTATGCATTATAATATGCCTGACTATGATTTTTACAACTGGCATGGCAGCATTTGCAGATACATCTGCTGTTTCAGCCAATGAAACGGCCCTTGAAGACGGCACGTATACTTTCGGCGTAATCACAAACACGAAGATGTTTAAAATTACAGCGGAAGATAAGGATACCTGTCAGGCTGTGGTTAAAGATGGTAAGATTACAGCAACTATCAGACTCAGTGGCGATGGATACAGCAAGCTGTATATGGGATCTGCAGAAGAAGCGACCGCCCTGGAGGCAGCAGACAAAAACTCATCAAAGTTCATTCCTTTCACAGTGGATGCTGACGGAAAGTATACCTATGAAGTTCCGGTAGAAGCGCTTTATACATCAATCAAGCTTTCCGCAAGAGGATCCAGGTGGTTTGACAGAGAAATTGTTTTTTATAATGTTCTTCCGAAACCGGTAAAGGCAAGTTATACTATTCAGGGAGATACCCTCTGCCTGAAGTGGACTAAGGCTACCGAGCAGGGCGTTTCAGGATATGAAGTTGCCTGCGCATATGATGCAGATTTCACTGATCTGGTTCCAATCGAGACCATTGTAAACGGACAGAATACAACTTCTTCAAAGATTTATCTTGAAAAGGGAGATACATACTATCTGAAGGTCAGAAGCATCATTACCATCGACGGACTTCAGACATACTCAGACTGGAGCAACGCTGTTACTGCAAAAAACATTACGGTTTCAAAGCCGAAGCTTTCATCTGTAACAGCCGGCACATCAAAGGCCGTTGTAAAATGGACAAAAAAGACTGTAACAGGTTATGAAATTCAATATTCCACGTCATCCGCTTTCAAGTCTGCGAAGACTGTAAAGATCGGCAAGGCCGCTACAGTTTCACGGACGATAAAAAATCTTAAAAAAGGAAAGACGTATTATTTCAGAATCAGATCCTACAAAAACACTGCAGATGGGGTCTGCTACTCAGCATGGACAACTAAGAAGTCCGTAAAAATCAAGTAGTAATATTTTTGATAGAGGTACAGTTAATGAGAAGCATTAAAATGTTCGTCATATCATTCATATTGTTTCTTACCCTGATATTTTCACAGGTCGGTTTGGCGTATGCTGAAACCGACCTTTTTTTGAATGATGATGGTGAATATGTGGTCCCTGCGGATACAGACAACAGAATGTTTTATCTGGTGCAGGATGATGCAGGGAATAAGTATGTAAAACTTAAGGTTCAAGACGGCGTGATGAAAGTAACCTTTGCATTAACAGGCACAGGTTATGATTATTTACGGTTAGGGACAGCGGAGGAAGCCGCTGCAGCTGATCCATCGGAATATACAGGATATGAGGAAATTGACGGCAAATATACATATACACTTGAAATACCAGAACTGGATAAGGAACTGACACTTGCAGCCCATGCTGTAAAATCAGGGAACTGGTATGAACACAAGCTGATAGTTTACTCCAGCGAGGAAAAGAAAAACGAAATTGAAAAAGAGAAAGAGCCTGAACAGGAACCCGAAAAAGAGCCTGAGAAGGAGCCGGAGAAAAAGCCCGAAAAGGAGCCAGAAAAAGAGACTGCTGATAATCCGTCATCAGTAACCGTCAGGGTTGACAGCAGCACATCCCTTAAAGACGGCACTTATTCCTGTGACAGCTTTGGCTGGTCCGGAGGAACGGGAAGACTTGCATATATCAAGTGCAATAAAATTACGGTAAAAGGCGGCCAGGCTTATGCTGAGATTGAATTCAGCAGTACAAGCTATGATAAGGTAAAGGCATCGGGCAATACCTATGAAAAAATCGGCAGCGGGAATTCCAGATTTATCATTCCCGTTGAAATGAATGTTAATAATACAATATCGGGACGGACATCTGCAATGTCAAGCCCGCACTGGGTTACATATACAATCTATCCTTATATTGAAGGGGCAGAAAAAACTTCTGACAAAAAAGACGTGAAGACAGCATCAAAGGAAAAAGAAATAAAGGTAACCCATGCGAAGCTTTTTAAAATATATGAGTACGAAAATGGAAGCAGACTGCTGGAAATAAAGCAGGAGGATAAAAAAAACGATGTCATGAAATACCTTCTGGTTTCTGAAGGGGTTGAAATTCCGGCGGGTTCGGAGAAGGAAATGAATATCGTCAATGTACCTTGCCAATCCATATGGACCGGTGCGAAAACGACGGCACTTTTCATGGACAAGCTTGGTGCAGAGGGAGCGGCATCGATTTTTGAAGAAAACTACGACACACCAGACTTTAAAACAATAGTATTAAATAAAACAAAGCTTGCCTTACTCCCTGCATGTTCAATATGGGGAGAAGACAGGCAGGAGAAGCTTGAAACCATTGAGACACGGTTCTCCACCCTTGGCATACCTGTTATAGCGGACAGGTCTATGGATGAGGAAACAGATGAGGCGA
>CAZUFU010000027.1:0-16153 GCA_964619875.1 uncultured Oscillospiraceae bacterium | reverse complement strand
CGGAAGAAGGCGAAATCCGCAAAGACGGCAAAAAGGTGGAGATTAATGACCCTAACGATGCCAACGACCTGGGCATCGGCATGGTTCACCAGCATTTTAAGCTGGTGGAATGCTTTACTGTGCTTGATAATATTATACTGGGAATAGAACCGAACAAACGCGGATTCCTGATGAAAGCAGAGGCAAAGAAAAAGGTAGAGGAATTATCTAAAAAATATGGACTTTATGTAGATACTGATGCTGTGATTGAAGATATAAGCGTAGGCATGCAGCAGAGAACGGAAATTCTTAAAATGCTCTACAGAGATAACGAAATTCTCATCTTCGATGAACCTACTGCCGTTCTTACACCGCAGGAGATAGCTGAACTCATGCAGATCATGAAAAATCTGGCTGCTGAGGGGAAGTCCATTCTTTTCATTTCTCACAAGCTTAATGAAATTATGGAAGTTGCCGACAGATGTACTGTCCTGAGAAAGGGCAAGTACGTGGGTACAGTTAATGTAAAGGATACGACAAAGAGTGAGCTTTCCAGAATGATGGTAGGCAGAAACGTTGAGTTTGTCGTTCAGAAGGAAGACGCCAAGCCGGGAGATGTTATCCTCGACATAAAGGACATGACTGTGGCAAGCAAGCTCCATAAGAAAAATGCGGTAAACAAGGTTTCTCTTAACGTGAGAGCAGGAGAAATCGTATGCATTGCCGGTATTGACGGAAACGGACAGACAGAGTTTGTCTATGGACTTACAGGACTTGAACCGGTTACAGAGGGAAAGATAACTCTTTGCGGTAAGGATATAACCAATCTCAGCATAAGAAAACGAAATGAGAATATGAGTCATATACCGGAAGACAGACATAAACACGGACTGGTTCTGGACTACACCCTCGAAGACAACATGATTCTCCAGAGATATTTCGAACCGGAATTCGTATCCAAAGCCGGCTTTATGAACAGAAAGAACATCAGAGCCTATGCGGAAAGGCTTATTGAGCAGTATGATATACGTTCAGGTCAGGGGCCGATAACCGTGGCTAGAAGTATGTCCGGAGGCAACCAGCAGAAGGCTATTGTAGCTCGTGAAATCGATAAGGATCCTCAGCTTCTGGTAGCCGTACAGCCGACCAGAGGACTTGATGTAGGAGCTATCGAGTATATTCATAAACAGCTGGTAAAACAGCGTGATGAAGGCAGAGCAGTGCTTCTGGTTTCCCTTGAGCTTGAAGAGGTAATGAGTGTATCAGACAGAATTCTCGTCATGTTCGAAGGAGAAATCGTGGGAGAGCTGGATCCTAAGAAGACAACCGTTGAAGAATTAGGCCTTTATATGGCCGGTGCAAAGAGGGAGGAAAGATAAGATGAACTTGAAAATGCGTACATTACTCAAGAACAATGCTTTCCAGGCAATACTGTCGTCCCTGCTATGCATACTGGGAGGTCTGATAATCGGATTCATTGTGTTGCTGTTTATCAATCCGGGCGGAGCCTGGGAAGGAATCACAGACCTGATAAAGAACTTCATGAACTACGACAATTCCAAGGTGGCCATTAAGTATTTCGGAAGCACTCTGGTAAAGACTGCGCCTCTGCTGATGTGTTCACTTTCCATACTTTTCTGCTATAAAGTGGGACTGTTTAACATCGGGGCCGCAGGTCAGTATGGTTTAGGGGCCGGAATTGCTCTTTATGCAGCACTGGCCTGGGGAATGCCATGGTGGATATGCATGATTCTCGGCACATTAGCCGGAGGTATACTGGGACTTCTCAGTGGAGTACTTAAAGCCTACTGCAATGTTAATGAAGTTATCAGCGGAATCATGCTCAACTGGATTTCTCTTTATGGGGTAAACATTCTGCTTACCGGCGTGAAGGAGAGCACCAGCCCATATACTATATCGGTATCCGGTGCTAACAAGAGTGCCATAATCCCTACATTGGGACTGGACAAGCTCTTTAATAACAACCAGTATGTTACACTGGCTGTACCTCTTGCGATTATAATTGCTGTGGCTATCTGGGTTCTGCTTGAAAAGACCAAGCTGGGCTATGAACTGAAGGCTACAGGAAATAATAAAAATGCTGCTAAATACTGCGGCATGGCTGAGAAAAGAAACATCATTCTGACGCTTATTATAGGCGGAGCTCTGGCCGGACTGGGTGCTGCAATGTTCTATCTGACAGGTTATGAACAGTGGAACTGCAGTGCGTCATCGGTTCCGACCATGGGATTTAACGGTATTTCCGCAGCCTTCCTCGGCGGGCTTAATCCTATAGGCAGTATTTTCTCCTCATTCTTCATCCAGCATATTACCATGGGTGGAGCTTACCTGGACAAGACAATGTACTGCGCTCAGATCTCTGATCTGATTTCAGCTATCATAATTTATCTTTGCGGCTTCGTTCTTTTCCTGAGATATATGATGAACAGACGTATTGCAAGAAAAGAAGAAAGAGAGGCGCTTACTGCAAAGAGCATGGCACGTCACGCAAAAGAGAACGAGAATAAGGAAGGGGGCGAAGCATAATGACATTATTGATTGAATATACACTGCTGTATGCTTCAGTACTTATCCTGGTGGCGCTCGGAGGCTGCTTCTCAGAACACTCAGGTGTTATCAACCTGGGTCTTGAAGGCATAATGGTTATAGGAGCGCTGGGAGGCGCCTTGACTATGAGTACCATAGCTCAGAGCTTTCCGGGAGCCTCTGCCTTAGTGATTGTACTTTCCGTTATTTTGATTTCCATGTTGTTCGGCGTAGTTTACTCGTCACTTCTGGCGGTGGCCTGCATAAACTTCAAAGGAGATCAGACAATAGTAGGTACGGCGATTAATATTTTGGGAACAGCGGCAGCCACGGTAATCGTAAAAGCGATCAACACAGCAGCAAATCCGAATAACGTATCATCTGTTGTAAAATATATTCAACCTAAAAAGGCCTTCCTGTTCCATGTAGGTGATTTTGAGCTTAACTGGTTTATGATTGTAACTGTGATAGCGCTGATTTTTGCTTATGTTACCCTTTACAAGACCAAGTTCGGTCTAAGAATGATGGCATGCGGCGAACATCCTCAGGCAGCAGACTCTGTCGGTATCAACGTATATAAGATGCGCTGGGCAGGAGTGCTGATTTCAGGTGCTCTTGGCGGCCTTGGCGGAATTGTGTATATTACTGCAGGCGTAAGCGAATGGAAATTTGAATACGGCGTTGCCGGCTTCGGTTTCCTGGCACTGGCAGTAATGATTTTCGGGCAGTGGAAGCCTCAGAGAATCGCTCTTGCGGCTCTGCTCTTCGGTTTATTCCGTGCACTGTCAAATGTATATACCGGATTTGACTTCATGGTGGCACTTAACCTGCCAAGCGGCGTATATAACATGATGCCGTATATTATTTCACTTATCGTGCTTGCACTTACTTCAAAGAAGTCAAGAGCTCCTAAGGCAGAGGGTATTCCTTACGACAAGGGACAAAGATAAGGCCCCAAAGATAATAGTATGAAAATTCCAAGGAGAATTTTATGTTTTTACCTGTAACTAAAGAAGAAATGAGGGAAAGAGGCTGGCAGCAGGCGGACTTTGTCCTGGTGACAGGGGATGCCTATGTGGATCACCATTCCTTCGGTACTGCCATAATAGGCAGACTTCTTGAAAGATATGGATATAAGGTAGCTGTACTTCCTCAGCCTGATTATAAATCGGCTGAGGATTTTCAGCGTTTCGGAAAACCTCGTCTGGGTTTTCTCATAAACAGCGGAGTGGTGGATTCCATGGTGAACAACTACTCCGTATTTAAGCACAGGCGCAAGACAGACGAATATGCACCGGCCGGCAAGGCGGGAAACCGTCCTGACAGAGCACTCATAGTCTATGCCAACAGAGCTAAGGAAGCTTATAAGGATGTGCCGGTAATTATCGGCGGCATAGAAGCAAGCCTGCGCCGTCTGGGTCACTACGACTACTGGAGTGACAAAGTCAGACGTTCCATACTTCTCGACTCTAAGGCAGACCTTCTTATTTACGGCATGGGTGAGCGAGCCATAGTTGAAATCGCCGAAGCTCTGGACTCAGGAATTGCGGCAAGGGATATAACCTGGGTGAGAGGAACCTGCTATCGGGCGAAGGATCTTTCCATAGCAGAGAGTGCAGGGGAAGGAAGCCTTAAGGTGCTGCCTTCCTTTGATGAAATATCGGCGGATAAAGAAGCTTATGCCAGAAGCTTTGCAGTGCAGTTCAAAAACAATGACAGCATATCTGCTGTCACGCTGGCAGAAAAATATACGGATACTGTTTATGTGGTTCAGAATCCGCCTCAGCCGCCTCTGGAAAGGGAAGAACTGGACGACGTTTACAGCCTGCCCTTCGAAAACGAATGGCATCCAATGTATGATGAGATGGGAGGTATACCTGCCTTTAAGGAAATCAAGTTCAGCGTTGTAAGCTCCCGAGGCTGCTTTGGCGGATGCAGTTTCTGCGCGCTGACGTACCATCAGGGAAGACAGGTGCGAAGCAGAAGCAAGGAAGCTATAGTTGACGAAGTCAGAAAGCTGACAGAAAAAGAAGATTTCAAGGGATATATCCACGATATTGGAGGACCTACAGCAAACTTCCGCGGTCCGGCATGCAGCAAGCAGCTCAAAAGCGGAGTCTGCACTCATAAGGACTGCCTGTATCCGGCAGTCTGTCCTAACATGAAGGTGGATCACAGTGATTATCTTGATGTGCTGCGTGCGGTAAGAAAGATAGACGGTGTGAAAAAAGTTTTCATAAGATCCGGCATTCGCTACGATTACCTTATGGCAGACCCGGACTGTGATGCTTTTATAGATGAGCTTTGCCGATATCATGTGAGCGGGACACTGAAGGTGGCTCCTGAGCATATTTCAGACAGAGTGCTTTACTATATGCGCAAGCCTTCACGAAAGGTATTTTTGGAATTTGATAAAAAATATAAGGCGGCCAACAGGAAACTGGGGAAGAAGCAATACCTCATACCGTACCTTATTTCAAGCCATCCGGGAAGTACTCTGGATGACGCGGTGGAGCTGGCTGTTTTCCTGAAAAAATATGGCTTCGTGCCTGATCAGGTGCAGGACTTTTATCCTACGCCGGGGACACTTTCCACATGTATGTACTATACTGAGCTGGATCCTCTGACTATGAAGCCGGTATATGTGGCAAAAAATATGGAAGAAAAGCGAATGCAAAGGGCGCTTATTCACTATAATAAGAAGGAAAATAAAGATTTGGTGATGAAGGCGTTAAAGCAGACCGGTAAAGTTGACTTGGCAGGATACCTGTTATATAATACTAAGTAACAAGGTTATTAAAACTACAAAGGAGCGACCCCAATGAAGAAGAAATATAAATTCCAGAACCCGGGCAGAACTATTAAAGAAATGCTGGCACTCTCAACAGAAAAATTCCCGGCAAACAGCGCCTTCAAGATAAAGAACAGGGGCAAGATAGAGTCAATTTCTTTCGTGCAGCTTACAAACGATGTGCGTAATCTCGGAACTGAACTCCATTCCCTTGGCCTCTCTGACAAAAGAGTGGGAATTATCGGTGAAAACAGTTATCCGTGGTTTAACGTTTTCCTGTCTGTAGTATGCGGAGGAGGAGTTGCTGTTCCTCTTGACAAGGGCTTTACCTCCGAGGAACTTGCAATGTGCATCAGGAGAAGCGGCATTGCTGCTCTCTTTTATGACGAAAAGCACAATGAGATGGTTCACAGAGCAGCAGAGATTGCAGCTGAAGGCGAAGAAGAGTCTCATGTCACTTTGTTTAAGATGACCGGAGAATCAAACGTTCTGGAACAGATGAAGATTTCCGGTGAGTTAAAGATAAAATCAGGAAATACTGACTATATCAATATAGAGGTTTCCGAAAACAGTCCTGCCGTAATACTGTTTACGTCAGGAACCACCAGCAGCTCCAAGGCTGTGGTACTCACTCATAATAATATTCTCAGTAACACCAGGGATATGCATGAGTATGAAGACTTTTATCCGGACGATGTGAACATGGCATTTCTGCCGCTGCACCACAGCTTCGGGCTTGGTGGTGTAATCGTTTTCATGGCGGCCGGTGCATGCAGTGTGTTCTGCGACGGACTGAAGTACATTACCAAAAATCTGGCAGAGTACGGCGTTACTGTATTTGTAGGTGTACCTCTGCTTGTTGAAAATATGTACAAAAAGATAATGCAGCATGTGAAAAAATCCGGGCTGGAGGGCAAGATTGCCTTTGGTAACAAAATGGCAGGAACTCTGGAAAAGGTAGGAATACACGCCAGACGTAAGATATTCAAGCAGGTTATCGACAACTTGGGAGGCAAGCTGAGACTTATAATATGCGGAGCGGCTCCTCTCATGCCGGAGGCCGGAAAAGGACTGAACGATTTCGGTATAGCTACTATTCAGGGATATGGTCTTACCGAGACATCTCCTGTGCTTTGTGCGGAAAGACCTCAGGATATATGTCCGGGTTCCGTAGGAAAGCCTATGCCTAGCGTAACTATCAGAATCGCTGATCCGGATGAAAAGGGTATAGGCGAAATTGTTGCAAAGGCTCCTAACGTAATGCAGGGATATCTTGACCAGCCTGAGGAGACGGCAGAAGTTATCAGGGACGGATGGTTCTACACAGGTGACCTGGGATACTTCGACGAGACAGGACATCTGTGGATAACAGGCCGTAAGAAAAATGTAATCGTCATGAAAAACGGCAAGAACATTTTCCCTGAAGAAATCGAAAGCATGGTAATCAATCTGCCTTATGTGGAAGACTGCCTTGTTTTCCCTAGAGAAAAACACAATGAACTTGTTTTATGGCTTAAGATTGTCTACAGCACGGATTATCTCAAGCAGGAACAGATAACTGCAGACCAGCTGGCGGAGGAAGTAAAGAAAGATTTGAAGGCAATCAACGACAGAATGCCTCAGTACAAGCACGTAAATCACTTTATTCTGGATGATGAACCTATGATACAGACCACTACTAAAAAGGTGAAGCGTAATCCTGAAATCGAGAGGATAAATGCAAATCGCGAAAAAGAAAAGTGGTACACAGTAGACTGATGGGACTTATATGTAAACTGCCTCAGATTATAGAGGAAGCTAAAAAAGAATACGAAGAGATAAAGGGAAGCAATTTCACGGTAGAAGAAGAATTAGGTGAGTCAGAGAATCTTCTGGCTATGGGAGACAATGCCGGTTTCATGAAGCATCTTCTGGAGGGCGGCATGGAAGGCAAAATCCAGCAGATTTACATAGATCCGCCTTTCTTCAGCAAGGCCAGTTATGACGCTGTAATTAAAGTACAGAGTTCTGATGGAGAAACTGCAGTAAAGCATATGGCCTATGAGGATGTATGGAAAGAAGGTATGGCTGAATACCTTGAAATGATGTGCGTGCGACTTATGCTCATGAAAGACCTGCTGTCCGACAGCGGCACTATTTGGGTGCATCTGGACTGGCACGGCGTTCACTATGTGAAGCTTCTAATGGATGAGATATTTGGCGAGAAGAACTTCATCAACGAGATCGTATGGACCTATAAATCCGGCGGCAGCAGCAAAAAGCATTTTGCCAGAAAGCACGACACCATTCTGGTCTATTCCAGGACGAATAAATACTATCTCAATCTGCCTAAGGAAAAGTCGTATAACAGAGGGCTGAAACCTTACAGGTTTAAAGGTGTCGAGGAATTTCAGGATGAAACAGGCTGGTATACGATGGTCAACATGAAGGATGTGTGGAGCATTGACATGGTGGGCAGAACTTCTGCCGAGAGAACAGGTTATGCTACACAGAAGCCGGAGGCACTTCTGGAAAGGATAGTGGCAGCAGGCAGCCGAGAGGGCGATATATGCGCAGACTTTTTCTGCGGATGTGGAACTCTCGGAGCAGCAGCAGGAAAGCTGGGCAGAAGATGGATATGCTGCGATAACGGACCTCTTGCTGTGGCTGCAGCCATGAAAAGACTCAGCAGGCAGGGGCAGAGCATGAATGTGGCAAAGTGTCTCAGTGAGGAATATCATATAACTCAACAGGCAGCGGAACTTACAGCCTCAGCATGTATGACTCCGACGCTTTTCAGCGATAAGCTCTGTTTCACGGTGGAGCTGATTGCCTATGTACTCAAGGAACCGGCCATGGCAGGAAACAAGGTGAAGGAAACTCATGAGAGAGTTGCCAGAGCCGCTGAAGAAAATCCACTGGCAGCAGTCGATTTCTGGAGTGTAGACCCGAACTATGACGGACAGATTTTCAGACCTGAACCGGGGGCAGCTTTTTATCGCGATAAGAAGGGTTTATGCACCGAAATGAAGCTTGAAATTCCTGCAGCTGATGCATCACGACGTAAAATAGCGGTCAGGACTGTTGATATTTTGGGGAATATAAGCTGCGTGATATTTGATGGAGGGGAGATTTTTGAGCAAAACAGAGAATAAAAAGCTAGCAAATACGGTTGTGGATATGGTTTTCCTTGTAATAGCATGTATGACAGGGGCTTTTTCAACTACAGCCGTTATGATACCTAACGGACTGACCTGCGGAGGACTGACAGGTATCGTCAGGATTCTGCAGAGTTTCATGGAAATAAACTTCTCTGTGATGTATTATGCACTTGCCATAGTCATCTGGATTGTGGTAATATTAACTTTGGGGTTCAAGGAAGCGAAGAAAATACTTGTGGTTACAATTCTGTATCCGGCAGTACTCTTCGTATTTGAATTATTTGATTTTCAGCTGCTGGAAGAAAAAGATCTGATTCTGGCCGCTATTTTCTGCGGAGTTTTCAGCGGCGTGTGCAACGGCCTTGTCTTCTGGAGGGGCTACAGCTTCTGCGGGACCGAGTCCATTGCCAAAATTATAAAGAAAAAATGGCTGCCGCAGGTTGATATCAGTAAAATTCTGCTCTTCCTGGACTGCATTATCATCGTAATCGCTGCCTTTATTTACGGCAGAAACATTGCTTTGTATGCGCTGGTTACCCAGTTCATCGCATCTAAAATGGTGGATTTTATAATGTACGGTTTTGAGACCAAAATCGTGCAGCTGCAGATTATCACCTCCAAAAGCGAAGAGATTAGTCGCTACATCATGGAGGAAATAAGCCGCGGCGTGTCCAGCTACGATATGGTAGGCGAATATACCGGGGCGCACAGAAAACAGCTTGCCGTACTTTGCTCACCGCGAGAAAGCATTCTGATTAAACGTAAGCTTGCGGAGGTCGACCCAAAAGCCTTCGTATCAGTAATGCAGGTCAATACGGTGTGGGGATACGGCAAAGGCTTCACCGACATCGAGGACGAAAGGTAACAAAAAAAATGCAGGTACCCGATTTCTTCGGGCGCCTGCTTGCATAAAGCTTAAGATATGGCCCATTAGCTCAACGGATAGAGTAGCGCTCTCCGAAGGCGTTGATCGGGGTTCGATTCCCCGATGGGTCACCATACAGCAAAGAAGGATGGGGTTAGCCCATCCTTCTTTGCTGTCATGATAAAGTGGGCATCGGGGAATCGAACCCGGGAGGGCACGAGCGTAAGGCCGGAGCTCCAGTGAAGCTCCGGCCAGCGAGTGGTCCGCAGGCGACCGAAAGGGGAGCCAAGGAAGAAGCCTGCGAGCGGGGCGAATCAGGCGGTCAATCCCCGATGGATCATGATGCGGCAGCCAAAGGGCGTTGTAAAGAAATCGGTAAAACGTTAATTTTTACAACATGGTACCCCTTACGGCCTTTGAAACAGATAGATACAGACGTAAATGTTGTAGGATTTTTATAATCCATAGTTTCTCTACAACGCAAAATCTAATGCCGTTGTAATATTTAACTAATCCTTGAATTTTTCACAACATTGCGGCCACAAGGTTATTTCAGAAACTCGGGATTATGGCTCTATGTTGTAAAAGTAGAGGCTTTCTTGATTTTTTTACAACACCCATCCTTCTTTGCTGTCATGATAAAGCGGGCATCGGGGAGCTACGGACAGTGGGAACTTTTTTGAATTTTTTATTGATTTTATTCTGAAAAGTGGTAAAATTACTTTCGTTAATTTATATTGTGGAAAAAACATAAAAACATTGTTCCAGGGAGGAAAAATGCAAGCGAAATCCTTCATAGAAAAACTAAAATCTTTTTATACTTCCACTTTTGATCTTGAGGAAGGACATCACTTAGGATCACAAATATATGATGTGTACGGCCATTTTAATGTGGATAACTCCCGGTATGTGCTGGTAAAGAAGGCAAAACTTTGGGAGGCAAACAGCCAGGAGCATCTTTTCATACGGAACTGGAAGGAAGAAGAAGGAACATTAACACAGGAAAAGCTTCGGGAACTGATTCTTCCGCTGGAAGAAATCGTGGAACCGCAGTATGTGCGGGGTGGAGAGAAAAATCCGCCGAAAAACCACATGTATTCGTTCCTGACGCTGGTGGTCGTCACCGACGGAGAAATCGAGGACGAGACGATGCGTTTTGCGAAGAAATACAAGTTTGGAAAGACGTATCTGTTCAATTTCCGCGGATATCTGGAAACACGTCTGGTACTGGTTTCCACCCGGGACAATCTGGTTACAACCAATCAGCAGGGAAAGGAGTTGAAGAAAACCTATCTGAAACTGATGGCGTAATAATACATTTTATATTTTATTTTTCAGGTCAGGAGGAAATTTCAACATGAGTAGCGTAGTACTTCTTCTGGTTTCCATCGCTGTGTTCATCATCGCATACGCGACATATGGTTCATACCTTGCGAAATCATGGGGAATCGACCCGAGTAAACCGACACCGGCTCACGAGATGGAAGACGGTGTAGACTATGTACCGGCAAACAAGGCCGTACTTCTTGGACATCATTTCTCATCCATCGCAGGCGTCGGCCCGATCAACGGACCGATTCAGGCAGCTGTTTTCGGATGGGTTCCTGTAATGCTTTGGATTGTGCTCGGCGGTATTTTCTTTGGTGGCGTGCAGGACTTCTCCGCACTGTTTGCATCCATCCGCCACAAGGGCAAATCCCTGGGTGAAATCATCGAAATCAACATCAGCCACAGAACGAAAATGTGCTTTACCATTTTCGCATGGCTGGTTCTGATTCTGGTAGTTGCTGCGTTCGTTGATATCGTAGCAGGTACTTTCGCCGGCTTCAATGCTGACGGCAATCAGGTTCCTGCCAACGGTTCCGTAGCGACCGCATCCCTGCTGTTCATCCCTCTGGCAGTCTGCTTCGGACTGTTTAACAGAAAGTCTTCCCATCTGGCAGTAAATACAGTAGTCGGCGTAGCTCTGCTGATTGCAAGTATCGCTATCGGTATCGCATGCCCGATTTATCTGCCGAAGACCACATGGCTGATCGTAGTTTTCATCTACATCTTCATCGCTTCCGTGGCACCGGTATGGATTCTGCTGCAGCCGAGAGACTATCTGAACAGCTTCCTGCTGTACTTCATGATCATTGCTGCTACTGTAGGTGTCGTATTCACCAACCCGACCATGCAGCTCAATGCATTTAACGGCTGGAGCACTTCCGGCGGCACCCTCTTCCCTTATCTGTTTGTAACGGTAGCCTGCGGTGCGATTTCCGGCTTCCACAGCCTGATTTCCTCCGGTACCACTGCAAAACAGCTGAGCAATGAAGGTGATGCCAAGGCAATCGGTTATGGTTCCATGCTGGTGGAATGCGTACTGGCAGTTATCGCTCTGATTGCTGTAGGAAGTGCTTCCATGGATAACTGGGCAGGCATGACGCCTCCGCAGGTATTCGCAGGCGGTATCTCCGCTATGCTGGGCAAGCTGGGCTTCCCTGAAACCACTGCACACACTGTGCTTCTGCTGGCAGCTTCCGCATTTGCTCTGACTTCTCTGGATACTGCGACCAGACTGGCCCGGTTCCTGTTCCAGGAACTGTTTGCTACCAATAAGGACGGTTCCAAGAACATCCTGGGCAATATGTATGTAGCAACTGCCATCACCATCGCTGCTGCAGCTCTGCTGACCATTGCCGGATACGCAAAGATCTGGCCTCTGTTCGGTGCTACCAATCAGCTGGTTACTGTTCCTGCTTTCCTAGCAGCAGCATGCTTCCTCAAGAAGATCGGCAGAAAGCACAGCATGTTCTACATTCCGTTGGTATTCATGCTGATCACTTCTGGTTCCGCTCTGGTTCTGAAGTTCATCAAGAATGCACAGGTTCTGATGGCTGGCGAAGGTTCTGCCATCGTAGAAGGTCTGCAGTGTGTCATAATCGTTCCAATTCTGATACTTGCCATTATCCTGGTTGTGGATGGCTTCAAGGTACTGTTTGGTAAGGAAGAAGCGACTGCAAAATAGAATCTGGAATTCTAACATTCTAACATTCTGACATAACAAAACTGAGCACTATAGGTCAAGAATATTTGCCAATAGTGCTCTTTTTCTGCTTGAAATATGATATAATGATAAGCGGCAACGATCCAAAGAACTTATAAGAAGGCAGAATACAAAAGATGACAGAAAAAAATCCAGTTAATATAAATAATACAGATAATTCAGCTGAAATCACACAGAATCCTCTAGGAGCAGCACCGGTAGGTAAACTTCTCAGACAGTTTGCCGTTCCGAGCATCATCGCTATGCTGGTTGGTGCACTTTATAACATAGTTGATCAGATATTCATAGGACAGAAAATAGGTGAACTGGGGAATGCGGCGACCAATGTGGCCTTTCCGCTTTCCACAAGCTGTGTGGCCATAGCACTTATGTTCGGTATAGGAGCCGCCTCTGCCTTTAACCTGACTCTGGGGAGGGGAGACAAAGACAAAGCTCTTTATTACATTGGCAATGCTGCAGTTTTCCTGTTTGGCGGAGGCCTTGTTCTCTGCATTATAACACAGCTGTTTCTGACACCCATGCTCATATTTTTTGGCTCACCGGACAATGTGCTGGGATATGCTCAGGAATATGTGAGAATAACATCCTTGGGATTTCCATTCCTTATACTTTCCAACGGCGGTGCACACCTGGTGCGTGCCGACGGAAGTCCGCGGTATTCCATGATAAGCAACCTGACGGGAGCAATTATAAATACAATACTTGACCCTCTTCTTATATTCGGATTTGACATGGGCATGACAGGTGCGGCTCTGGCCACTATTGCCGGTCAGATAGTGTCTGCCTTTATGGTGTTCAACTATCTGAGACATTATAAGACAGGAAAGCTTACCGCAGCACATTTGAGGCCGCAGTGGAAAATTGCAGGTTATATTGTGAGTTTGGGACTTGCTCATTTCTTCAACCAGCTGGCCATGATGGCGGTCCAGATAGTAATGAATAATTCGCTGACCTATTATGGAGCACTTTCTGCTTATGGTGCATCGATTCCTCTGGCATGTTCAGGCATAATAAACAAGGTGGGATTCATGTTCTTTTCTATATGCATAGGTATAGCTCAGGGCATGCAGCCTATTGCCAGCTTTAATTATGGAGCAAAAAAATACGACAGGGTCAGACGAGTTCTTGGTCTGAGCCTTGTCGCAGGAAGCGTCATATGTGTTTTCGCTTTTGCCCTTTTTCAGATTTTTCCGAGACAGATTATCGGCCTGTTCGGAGAGGGAAGCGATATGTATTTTGAGTTTGCAGAAAGGTATTTCCACATTTATCTTTTCTTTACCTTCATTAATAACGTGCAGCCGCTGTCATCAAATTTCTTCACATCCATAGGAAAGCCTAAAAAAGGAATTTTCCTTGCCCTTACCAGACAGATACTTTTCCTGCTGCCATTGATAATTATTTTCCCTATGTTTATGGGAATCGACGGTATCATGTATGCCGGACCGATTGCCGATTTTATGGCTGCAGCAGTTTCTGCTCTGCTGCTTACCAAGGAAGTTCGCCTGATGAAGTCAATGGACCGGGATCTGAACTGTTCCGGATAGTCTATTCTGAGTAGTCTATGGGTTTAGGAAGGCTCCAGCGGAAACGGGCAGCCATAAGTCGCAGAGCAACAACTGTGGTGGTGCCTGCCAGCATGGCGTTGGCTTCACCGAGTCTTTCCCACAGGAACACACATACAAGTGCTCCGATGAGTGACGCACAGGCATAGAAGTGCTTAACGAAAATATATGGATGATCACCAGCCATAGTATCACGTAAAACGCCCCCTCCGACACCGGTAACAACACCTACGAAGACAAGGAGGAAGATACCGTGTTCACCTGAAACGGAATGTGCCACCTGGATGCCGACTACCGTAAAGATGCCCAGGCCCACGGAATCCATCACCAGCATCAGAGTATTGTAGAAAAGGTTGTCCTTCATCACGAAGCGCTGGACAGGGGGAAGGAAAACTATGAGAGCAGTGATGATGGCAAAGGTGGCGTAGATCGGATCACGAAAGGTGTTCGGCGGTGTGATGCCCAGCACAAGGTCGCGAATGACTCCTCCGCCAACAGCTGTGGTCAGCCCCAGAATCACGACACCCAGAATGTCCATCTTCTTTTTCAGACCTGTGATGGCTCCTGAAACGGAAAAGGCCACCGTACCAAGAAGCTCAAGAAAAAGAACTATATCCCCTGACATATATACCTCCGAACCCTGCTCGAATACTTCGATGCAGGTTTTTTAATGCATATTTCTGAAATCAGATGAAAAAAGTATACCATCGGCATAATCCTTTGTCAAACAGCTTTAAAAATGGTATAATGGTCCCATCTTGAAGAAACAAAAAAAGAACCACCGGGAGGAAGAACATGAAAAACGCATATATTAACGGAATAATTCTTGATGGATCAGAAAAAATGATACCTCAGGAAGGAAAAATTATTTTTACTGACGGATCGAAAATAGAAAAAATCACAGACTCATCTGCTGCTGATGCTGATCTGAGAGGATATGAAATCATCGACCTGGGCGGTAAATATATAATGCCGGGTCTGATAAACCTTCATGTTCATCTTCCGGCAAACGGCAAACCGAAGAAAAAGGAGAGCGACCCTGTCAAACTGGTAAAGCTGATAACAAGCAGCGGTTTTACCAGAAAGCTGGGGATAAAACTGTGTTCATCCTATGCGCGCACCCAGCTTATGAGTGGCGTCACCACCATAAGGACAGTGGGTGGTGTTGCTGATTTTGATACGATTATCAGAGATGATATAAACGCAGGCAAGCTTACAGGGCCTCGTATTA
Source organism: uncultured Oscillospiraceae bacterium (assembly GCA_964619875.1). GTDB lineage: Bacteria > Bacillota > Clostridia > Peptostreptococcales > Anaerovoracaceae > SUG1106. The sequence continues at coordinate 989 of CAZUFU010000027.1, read as the reverse complement.
TTGCATCTAACATGGCTGTTTCCGTAGAGGGAGGACACATGGCTCATTCTCTTGCATATGTAGCGAAGACAACGGAAGAGGCGGCTGATTATGTGAAAAAAATTGCTGCCGATAAGCCGGATGTCATCAAATTGATGATAACCGGCGGTGTGCTTGATGCCAAGGTAAAGGGCGAGCCGGGGGAACTTAAGATGAGCCCGGAAATTGTAAAGGCCGCCTGCGATGAAGCCCACAGACTGGGGTTAAAGGTTGCGGCTCATGTGGAGAGCCCTGAAGGGGTAAGATGTGCTCTCGAAAACGGTGTGGATACCATCGAACACGGTGCCGCGCCCGACGATGAAATCATAAGACTTTTTAAGGAAAGAGGAGCATACCATGTGGCAACCTTGTCTCCGGCATTGCCTTTTGCAGAATTCGACCGCTCTATAAGTCACGCTGACGAAGTGGCCCAGTACAATGGCAGAATTGTATTTGAAGGAATAATAGACTGTGCAAAGGCCTGCCTGGAAAACGGCATAACGGTTGGACTTGGAACGGACACCGGATGCCCGTATGTCACACAGTATGATATGTGGCGTGAGGTTAACTATTTCCACAAGTTCTGCGGAGTTTCCAATGCTTTCGCACTCCATACAGCCACTCAGGTCAATGCTGAAATTGCAGGGCTGGGAGATGTGACAGGAACTATTGAGGCAGGAAAGGATGCGGATTTCGTTGTGACTGCAGATAACCCTCTGGAAAACCTTCAAGCCCTGAGAAACATCAGTATGGTTGTCACCAGAGGCAGGATTTATGATAATCCGAAAGTTAAGAAGTTGGAACAGGTGGAGAGGGAACTGGACAAGTTTGTTTAGCCGAAAAGAACCTAAAGAAAAGTGATGCCGGTGTCAGATTTTCTCTTGACACCGGTCACCCCCTATGCTACAATCATCAATGGAAAAAATCTTTAAGACGATACAGAGATATCGGCAAGATGGTCATAAGAAAAG
>CAZUFU010000026.1:0-16202 GCA_964619875.1 uncultured Oscillospiraceae bacterium | reverse complement strand
GGCGGTCTATCTCTTGTTTTCGGTTGCTTGCTTCCTTACCGTACATGAGCATTATCCTGGGGGAATCAGTTACCTTCGAGAAGAAAGGATAAAAATGAAGAATACGGAAAAACGCAACCTACTCCAAGCCCTGAAAGCCTCTGATTCCTTTTCGGAATCCCGCTACTACGAGGTGTTGGAGAAGATTGGCGATATGAAATACAACTACGGTGATTACATGATTACCGAACCGATAGACTGCAACAAAGAACTGGAACGGCTACCCGAGGCTGACTATGACCTGTGCTGCGCTCTGCTCACAATGCTTCTCCGGGAAGACCATTTCTGCAACGGTTCCTTTGAAAGACGGTATAAAGCCGGAGAAGTACAGCCCATTCTGGATAGGATGATTACTCTCCTGCCAGATGGGGAATAGGAGGCAGCGATGGCAACACTTGAATCATACGGTCGGGAGGTACATAGCGTTTTCCAACTTCTCGGCGATAAAGAAAATGACATCTCTTTGAGTATGTCCTGGGCCTTGGCGAAATGCCCAGAGTTCCTGAAAGCTGTGGTGCAGCATATCTGCGGCTTGGTTCCAGACACAGATGCTGTCACGGTTATGAACCAGAAGTACGATGCCGATACTGGCATTACCGATATTGAAGTTTCCGACTATAAAAACTTCCACATCATCTTTGAAGCAAAGCGTGGGTGGCTTCTGCCCGGAGCGGATCAGCTTACAAAATACTCTGTCCGGTTGGCGGCGTCCCCGGCAACATTCAAGCAGATTGTGACCTTGTCCGAATGCACACAAGCGTATGCCAGGTCGTATCTGCCGTTTACTGTAGCACCGAATGGTATCCCTATCTCCCACCTATCCTTTCGGGAGGTCTACCAGATGGCGATTGATACCAGAGCCGCTTCAAACCACGAACAAAAACATCTCCTTGCGGAGTTCTGCGATTACTTACGGGAGGTAATGACCATGCAGAAAAAGGACTCAAACATGGTGTATGTCGTTGCCCTGGGAACCCAGAAGCCGGACGGCTGCGACATCACTTGGATCGATATCGTTAAACAACACAATAAATACTTCTGTCCGGTCGGAGGTAACGGCTGGCCGAAAGAGCCACCTAACTACATAGCATTCCGCTACTATGGGCAGCTCCAGTCCATGGAAATAGCGGTCACTCTCTTTGTGTTTGTGATAAAGTGTAATCTTTCGAGGTGCATTATAAATGTTTTTGAACACGCTCCAACAATGGCCTGTATTGACGGAGCGAACCTCAATAAACTGCTCCGTTTCTCGAATCACCTCAAAATAAGGGTCAAATAGCATATTTTTCTCTTTTCTTGTGAACATCAAATTCCTCCTCGATTTAATCCCAAATAAGTAAAAAATATAACGATACCCAGTGGTATCGTTAAAAGGGTATGCAATTATCAACCACCAATCAGAAACGGCTTTGAGCATCCTTTCTTTCCGATATGGTATTCTTTATTGTTTAAGGGGCAAAAGCCTCTTATTTCAGCCTTCTACGCCGCTACAGACGTATCTGCTTGTATCAATATGCTCGTTTCTTTGTTTGCCGCAGCTACCAGGGTGAATTTTGCAGGGAAAGTGTAAGGCTGCGACCTTCTGATTATGGTAACCTTTTTCTCTTCCATGGGCTTTCTCAGCAGTTCAATCTGTGCTCTGTCAAACTCCAGAAACTCATCAATAAAAAGTATTCCATTGTCAGCCAGAGATATTTCGCCGGGCAAAGGTTCAAATCCTCCTCCCAGAATAGTGGCCTGACTTGCTCTTCTGCCGATCTGCCTGAAAGGTCTTTCCTTTATAACAGGCCGGCTGCTGCTCAGCTGACCGACGAGAGAATAAATCATGGAAGTTTCAAGCTGTTCTCTCGGCGTCATATCAGGCAGTATGGTCGGTATTCTTTTTGACAGCATGGTCTTTCCCGTTCCCGGAGGCCCTATCATCAGCAGGCTGTGCCCTCCTGCTACTGCAGTAACTATGGCCTCCTTAGCTGCCCAATGCCCTTTCACATCAGCAAAATCCATCGCAAACGTCTTTACTTCCTTCGTTTCTTCCCTATCCGACTCATTGAAATATCTTGCAGAAAGTTTTCCACACAGCATATCAGCAGCTTCCCTGAGGTCCTTCACTGCTACAATTCTGATTCCAAGTCCCGATGCTGCCAGCATACCTTCGCGGCAGTTTTCTTCAGGCAGATATATCTCTTTAACCTCTCCTATGAGGCCGCTTATCATGGGCAGAATTCCCCTGACTCCCATTACCCTTCCTGTAAGCGTCAGTTCTCCTATAAAAGCCTTTCCCTCTACCGTTTCCTGAGGGATTTCACCTTGAGCCGCCAGTACTCCAACCGCCATGGAAAGGTCATAATGGCTTCCTCTCTTATGTATCCACGCCGGTGACAGATTTACGGTTATCCTTCCTCGCGGATACTGGAAACCGCTGTTGATTACCGCACTCCTTACTCTGTCAGCTGCTTCCTTTACCGCTGTATCTCCCAGTCCTATGACATTGAAAGCAGGAAGCCCTCTGGCGGAATCCACTTCCACCTTTACGCTGATTCCCTCAATTCCGGCCAGTGCCGCTGTTTTAGTCATCGCAAACATACCATCATCCTCCTTAAAAATTCAGGTTTGGGATGTGGCTGCCGCTGATTTCTATGACCTGGAAGTCCACTGTCCTGAAATATTTCTGACACATTGCCAGGTAACACATGGCACATCGCTTTAACTTCTGTCTCTTGTCAGCCGTAACAGCTTCAGCTCCGCTGCCGAAGGAATCCGAAAGCCTGGTTTTAACTTCAACAAAGGCTATCATGGTTCCTCTTTCGGCTATTATATCTATTTCTCCATATCTGCAGCAGAAATTTCTGGCCAGAATTCTGTACCCCTTTTCCAGCAGCATAATCTCTGCCAGCGCTTCTCCAAGCGCTCCGGTTTTTTTATTGTTCAAAACTCACCTCTTTCCCCTGTGAGATTTATGAAATAGGCATTGTTTTGATATATATTTCCATTTTACATTATATTACTGTCTTTGTCAATGTAAATATCCATATTTTGTATCAGCATGCAGAAAAAGGCGAGATTGTATTGATATGTGTCTGTTATCCTTACAATATATCCAGTTTTACGATGTCTTCATATTTTATATCTTCTTTTCCTACCCTCATTTGGCCTCTGTTATACATAATACCTTTTACGGTTCCCTCAGAGACAACATAGCACCGTTTTCGATAATGGCGTATCTTTACCCGGCTGCCTACAGTAAGACTTCGGAGCTTTCTGTCCAGTTCCTCAGCTTCGTCCTCACCCAGTATTATGCGCGGCTCTGCGTTGTTTTCCCGCTGACGGAGTGCCTCCTCATAGCCCTTAAGTGCCGCAAATGGCATAAACTGTTTGGCCCTGTCCTGCCTGTTCACGCTTTATGTCCTCCTATCTGACCGTTTCGTTCTATGGCCGTAGCCCCTTCTTCCAGGTCCATGGCTTTAAATATTGAGTTCTTGCCGTACTTTTCTTTTATGTCCGCAACCGCAGTCATCATCTTTTTCTCTTCCCTGATTTCATTTGAGTCTGCAAACATATTGTACTGAAAACACTCATCGCTCACTGTGTTATTGAATGTCAGTGACATACGTTTTATCATGGCATGTCTGCTGACTATCCTTTCGAATAATTTGTCCGCACATTCCCCTATTAGTTTCACAGAGCTTGTAGCAAATGGGAGACCAGCCGTGCCTCTTGCCGACGGCAGTCCATCTTTTTTAGAATAGCCTACATAAAGGTGCACAGAATCTGTAAGCAGCCCCTTTGATATCATGTCGAGACACAATGCATCTGTCATCTCTCGCATCACAAGCCTTGCCTTATCATAGGGATAGTCTTCGGCCAGCACCTGACCGCTGCTGAGGCTGTGCGCTTTAGGTTCATAAGCCTTGATATCTGCCATGGTTACAGATTCTCTTCCCCAGGCGTGATCTATAAGCAGCTCTGCATCCACACCGAAAACTTTGTACAGCATATCGGGATCAGCCTGCGCAATCTGCCGCATTGTATATATGCCGTATTTAGCCAGCCTTTGTGAAATTCCACGGCCTATTCGCCAGAAATCAGTCAGCGGTCTGTGATCCCACAAGGTATCTCTATAATCGTTTTCGTCGAGAATCCCTATACGTCCCTGAGAGTGCTTGGCAGTAATATCAAGAGCTACCTTTGCCAGATACATATTGGTGCCTATACCGCAGGCTGAAGCTATATTTTTTTCTTTCATGATTTCATCCATTATGGTCTGTGCCAGCTGCCGCGGGCCCATTCCGTAAAGACCCAGATAGTCCGTCACATCCATGAAGACCTCATCAATTGAATAAACGTGAATATCGTTCTTATCTATATATCTGAGATATATTTCGTAAATATCTGCGGAATAGTCGATATAAAGCCTCATTCTAGGTCTCGCTTTGATGTAGTTTATACCCTTCGGTATTTCAAATACTCTGCATCTGCCCGGTACACCCAGGGCCTTCATGGCAGGAGAAACAGCCAGGCATATGGTCTTGTCTGTTCTCTCCGGATCTGCGACTACAAGATTGGTTGTGAACGGGTCAAGTCCTCGCTCTGCACACTCCACCGATGCATAGAATGATTTCAAATCTATGCACATATATATTCTGTTATCTTCAATGCTATTTCCACGTTTATCGCTGCTGCACCTGATATCAGTATCCATGATTTACACCTCCTGGCTATATTATACCGAACATATGTTCTTTTGGCAAGTGTAAATCTGCGGCATGTGCAGTTTTAAATTATCTTTCGGCCGCCTTTATCTCCTTCATCACTACTCTGCTTCCGAATAAGGTCCTGATCATGTGTATCTCCGGATTTTCTCCGAAAGCGATTTCCTGCGGTCTGTAAAAAATCTTTCCGATTTCTGTGTCTCCTGAGATGTATCCGTCCTCAACCAGCCACTGCTCCGTTCCATCGGCAAAACTTGCCGTTACGTCCTTATAGGACCCGCTTCAGGAACTGCACAGCTTGACCTGAAGCACCAGGTGTCTGCAGCCTTTTTCCTTAAGAAAATTCTGCAATGTATCGTTTATGCTTACTTTCATGTTCTCTCTCCTTTCTTTTAACACATCTACAGATATGTTTTCAGACGTGCTGATCAGGCTATGTACGCTGATAAGACCCGGATGAAAAAAGCGGATCGCGATCTCCCAGAAGAAGCATTCTGATAGTATATGCCACCCCTTCGTCATCGTTTGACGGCGCTGTGATATCGGCCGCCTCTATAATGTCATCGGTGGCATTTTCCATTGCTACGCCGATTCCTGCAGCCCTTATCATCGCCCCGTCATTGGGACTGTCACCGAAAGCCATGACGTTTTTCATGGTTATTCCCTTAATCCGACATACCTCTTGGAGAGCCGTCGCCTTGCTGGTGGTCTCTCCTCCCACTTCCAGATTGTGATAGGTGGATGATGTCAGTGTTATACCCTCTGCCTTTTCCAGAACAGTCCTCATTCCTTCCTTATCTTTCTGATATTCGAACTGGATATTTACGTTTTCTATTCGGCTGCTGTGCTCATACCAGAAATCGAATATTCTATCTACAGGTTCTCTGGTGCGAAGAATGTATTTTGCCGCCAGGTAAGTAGAACCGTTCTTTTTTACGTCTTCATAGAGTTCCCTGTCCACATATGCCCTGCCTTCGGTGAACACTTCAACAGGAAAATTCCTTTCCATAAGTATCCTGCGCACATTGAGAATGGCATCTCTGTCAACATAGTTAGAATAAAGGAATTCTCCGCTGAGAGGCTTTACTATATGGGCTCCGTTGGAGATTATTATGAATTCCAGGCCTTTTATGGTTTTCACCTCTTCCGGAAGTGCGGAATAAGGTCTCCCCGTTGCAATGACCACATCAATGCTGCGGGAGATTGCTTCCTCCAGGGTCTCCCGTGTGCGGCGTGTCAGACCGTTTCGGGTCAGGGTGGTACCGTCAAGATCAAGAGCTATAAGCTTTATATCTTCAAGCTTTGGTGAATCTTTTAATTTGTAAATATTCACTTTATGCATCCTCTCTTCATTATTTCAGACAAAGTTATCTCAGGCAGTCTAAAAATTCCTGATTGTATTTTCTCACCTGTTTCATGGTGGCATACCCGTCATGTCCCGGATAAATAGTATATTCGTTTGACCATTTATCTATGACGCTGCGGCATGATTCTTCCATATCACGCGGTGATCCGTCCGCCAGATCGGTTCTTCCCAGATCAGTATCAAAAATGGTATCTCCGGTAAACACCACCTTGCTCTTCTCTGAAATTATACAGATAGATCCCCATGTATGGCCGGGAGTGCTCACCACCCTAAGAGCTTCTCCGTCAAGTTCCAGTACGTCTCCGTCTCTCAGCTGTCTGTCCACAGTCCCTTTATACACGTGGGCATCCATCTCATGCATCATTACAGGTACTCCGAAATAATCTCTGATTCTGGCTGCACCTCCCACATGGTCATGATGGTGATGAGTAAGTATGACACCTCGCAGAGTAAGTCCCTCTTTTTCCACATAGCCTATAAATTTTCCCGGCTCGTATCCCGGATCTATGATATAACAGCTGCCTTTTTCCGAGACGCTGATGATATATCCGTTGCTTTCAAGGCTGCCGCCTACAAATCTTTTTATCTTCACTTTAATTCTCCCTTAAAAAACATAAATAATTTTCCTGTTACTATTGTACAATAAAAGTATCGCTCTTGCAAATTTTATATAATGTGGTACAATGAAATGTGCATTTAAAATTATTATGAGGTACGTGAAATTATGAAGATTGCAATCGTCGGGGCCGGCAAGCTCGGTCTCAAGGTAATTAATGCTCTGGTTGGAGGAGACCATGCCATAACTGTATTCGATGTCAATGAGGCTGTACTCAACAAAATCAGTCAGCAGTACGATGTTATGACTGTAGCCGGAAACGCCAAGCAGATAAGCCTTCTCAAGGACAGAGGCATTGAAAACTTTGATTTTCTCATCGCCTGCACCGACAGCGACGAGCAGAATATCGTCGTAGCATCCTTTGCCAAAAAGCTCGGCTGTTCCAAGGTTATCGCCAGAGTCCGCGACCCTGAGCACATGAATCAGATGGATTTTATCATGGAAACCATGAATATAGACCATATCGTAAATCCTGACCTTTCCATCACCAAGGAAATATATAAGTATCTCGTAGAAAAATATACTCTGACAAACGGTATCTTTTCCAGCGGAAAGGTTTCCCTGGTACAGTTCAAGGTGCAGAAATACAAGAAGCTTATCGGGCTGTCAATGATAGAGGTCAGCAAAGTGCTGCCTAACATGCTGGTCGTGGCAATCTCCAGAAACGGCAAGATAATCATCCCTCACGGCAAAACCGTAATCGATGAACACGATACTCTCTATCTTATAGGAGAAAAATCCCAGATTGTCGAGCTTCACAAGAAGGTTCACGAAAAAGGAAAATACACCAACCTTCAGAAGGTCATGATTATCGGCGGCGGTAAGACGGGCTACTATCTGGCCGGCAAGCTTTCCGAGTTCGGCATTGCCGTAAAGCTTATTGAAAAAAGCAAGGAACGCTGCTACTATCTTTCCACCCACCTTGACGACGTAATGGTTCTTCACGGGGATGCCACCGACACCTCCCTTCTTGAGGAGGAAAACCTTGATGAAATGGACGCTTTTGTTGCAGCTACAGGCTTTGACGAAGAAAACCTGCTTCTTGCTCTCATAGCCAAGCAGCGCGGCGTGGAAGATGTTATTTCCAAGGTAAGCCATCAGAGCTACAAGGACCTCATCGAAAAGATGGGTATCGATATGGCTCTGAACCCTCTGGATATTGTAGCAAGCACAATCCTGCGCTATATTCAGGGTTCAAAGAAAATCATCGCATCCCTGCTCATTCAGGGTCAGGCCGAAATCATGGAAATTATAGCTTCAAATGAAATGAAACTGGCAAACGTTCCCCTAAAAGATGTGGCTCTGCCTGACGGAGTGCTTATAGCAGCCATACACAGAGGACAGCAGGTCATCATTCCTAACGGCGATACCAGAATACTTGAAGATGACAAGGTAACCATCTTCTGTCTGCTCAGCGATATCGGGGAGCTCGAGAAGCTGTTTACGGCCAAGAAGGCGTTTTTATAATATTCCCGCGTCATGCGGATCAGAAAGGAACTTGCAATGCGCGGCAAGCACAGAGATTATGTCAGAATCGAAGGCGCAGCCCTTCTGATTATGGCGGCAGCAATGGTTATACCATTAATACTGGCACTGTTTTACAGGGAAAAGTCATCCGTCATAGGATTTGGTACGGTTATAGGCTTTTGCTTTCTTGCGGGAGTGCTTATACGAATTATCATTAAACCTTCTCCGGAAAAGTTTAAATCCAGAGACGGGTTTTTTGTTGTGTCTCTGACATGGCTTGTATGTTCACTGGTCGGCGCTGCACCGTTTATGATTTCCGGGGCAATCCCAGGATTTGCGGATGCTGTATTTGAGTCATGTTCCGGATTCAGTACCACCGGTGCCTCAATACTTACCGATATAGAATCCATGCCCAGATCCATTCTCTTCTGGCGCTCTTTTACTCACTGGCTGGGCGGCATGGGAATCATCGTTTTCGTAATGGCCATTCTGCCTGCTCTGGGCATCAGCGGTCAGATGGTGGCTTATGCTGAAACTCCCGGACCTATCAAGGATAAGGTTACTGCCCGTTTCTCCGATACTGCCAAAGGTCTCTACAGGCTGTATATAGGTCTTACGGCTGCCGAGGTTATACTGCTGAAGTTTGGCGGCATGAACTGGTATGATGCTTTTGTGCACACCTTCGGAACTGTGGGAACAGGAGGCTTTTCCTCTTACAATACCAGTATAGCCCACTTTACCAGCCCCTACATCCAGATAGTTATAATTGTTTTCATGGTGCTGGCAGGAATGAACTTCAATCTCTACTATGTGGGAATAATTCAGAAACACGGCCTTAAGACCATATTCCGGGACGATGAGACTAAATTCTACCTTTCGGCAATGGGTATCGCCACTCTGGCGATTTTCATATATAACAATATCATGGACGGCTTCCGCGATGCCGGACATACGCTTCTAAGCGCTGCATTTCAGGTAGCTTCCATTACGACGACTACAGGTTATGCCACGGACGATTTTGACCTCTGGCCTACATTTTCCAGAATGGTCATATTTGCTCTGTTCTTCTTCGGCGGCTGTTCAGGTTCTACAGGTGGTGGAATCAAATGTGTTCGTATGCTCGTGTGCATGAAGCTTCTGCGCAGAAGCTTTTCCCTTAAAGTTCATCCTAACCGCGTGATTCCCCTTTCACTCAACGGAAAGGAACTTTCATCCGATGTTATCATAAAGATAACCAACTTTATATTCACATATGTTGCCGTACTCTTTACCGGCACTCTGCTGCTGTCCTTTGACAATATGGATTTTATTTCTACTCTCTCTGCGACAGCCAGCTGTCTTGGAAACATCGGTCCGGGCTTTAACCTGGTTGGGCCGACTATGAATTACGCAGCTCTTACTGATTTTTCAAAATTCGTCTGCTCCTTCCTTATGATTGCAGGCAGACTGGAGCTGTTCACCGTGTTTACTTTGTTTTCACGTCACTACTGGAATTCAAATCGTGTATAGAAAGGTTAAAGCTTAAGATGCATATAAACTATAAGGTTTACATTAAAATACTCGGTTTTCTGACGGCTATCGTAGGTCTGGGTATGCTTATGTGCTCGGCTGTAGGCATGTTTTTCGGAGAGTGGACTGCCTCCGGTGCACTGTTCATCACTTCGCTGGTGTGTATCGCCATAGGTTTTGTCATACTTACTCAGCTCAGATTCCGCAAAATAAACCTGCGATTTCACGAGGGGTGGCTTATCGCCTGTATGAGCTGGGTGTACTGCTCCCTTCTGGGTGCCGTTCCTTTCTATTTCGGAGGCATGGATTATACCATAATAGGTTCGTTTTTTGAAGCGGTAGCAGGGTTTACCACCACCGGGTGTTCTGTATTCGATATTAACCAGATGCCGAAATGTCTGGCACTGTGGAAAGCCGTTGCAAGCTGGTTCGGCGGCATGGGTATACTGGTCTTTGTGGTTTCTATATTTCCTGCTTTGGGAATCAGCGGTCAGTCCATCGCTTCAGCCGAAACTACCGGTCCTACTATCGCCAAGCTTGATGCCAAATATGCGGACACGGGCAAGTTCCTCTATCTTGTATATCTGGCCTTCACAGTGGCTGAGTTTACTCTGCTTATTATAGGACCTCTGGACTGGTACGACGCCCTCATAACCACCTTCAGCAGCGTAAGCACCGGCGGCCTTGTCATAACTTCCGAAAACGAAGCGCTATTTACCTCCACCTATGTACGTATGGTTGTGCTGGTGTTTACAGTGCTCTCATCCCTTAACTTCTGCTCATACTTCCTTATAAGGCAGAAAAGATTCAAGGAAGCTTTGCTGAATATAGAAACACGTATTTTCTTTATAATTATCGGTGTGTCCACCATGCTTATCGCCCTGTGTCTGAAGTTTACAGGTACCTACTCGAGCCTGTGGCAGGCCGTTAAGGACAGTCTGTGTCAGGTTGTTGCCTTTATTGCAACCTCCGGCTATTATGTCTGCGACTATACAAAATGGCCTACTTTTGCAGTAGTTATCCTTTTTACCCTGCTGTTCATCGGAGGCTGTTCCATGTCGACCTCAGGCTCCATGAAAGTAATCCGTTTCGTTGTTTTCCTGAAGCTGATTAAAAGGGGCATTTTCAGGCAGATTCATCCGAGAGCGGTAAAAGCTGTGGTTGTAGACGGGGAAGCGGTCCCTGCAGACAAAGTTTCAGCTATAACTACTCACATACTGCTGTACTTCGGAGTATTCTTCTTCTCCTGCATCATGCTTTCCTTCAACAACTTCGATATGGAAACCACTATAACTACAGCTATAGGAATTTTTTCAAATACCGGAATGGCTATGGGCGAAGCCGGATGTACAGGATATTTCGGTATGTTCAGCCAATTCTCACAGTTCTTCCTCGCGCTATTGATGATTATGGGAAGACTTGAGATGTATGCTGTACTTCTTCTCTTCTCCAAATCATTCTGGAGGCTTGACAGCGTTAAATCAATATAGATATTTTATTGAAAAACGGTCACTCTAATATCAAGGAGGACCGTTTTTATGCTTGTAAAGGATTTAATGACCACTGCAGTCACATCAGTTCCGCCTGACAGTCCCGCTGCCGCAGCTGTGAAAATCATGAGATCAGAAGATGTGGGAATAGTTCCCGTATGCGATATTCAGGGCCACCTTCTGGGTGTAATAACTGACAGAGACATCCTCATGCGCGACGGGCTGGATAAAAATGTCGAGGAAGTCATGAGTCTCAATGTGGTATATACTGCGCCCAAGGAAAACATTCACGATGCTGCCATGAAGATGTCCGAACACGGAGTCCGCCGCCTTCCTGTGGTGGAAAACGATAAGCTTGCCGGCATGCTTTCCATAAAGGATCTGGCCGAAAAAAGAGTATTCACCGCCGAAATCGGTCATATAATGTATAATATCTGCAATAAAAAACCGCAGCGTATCTAATGACTGCGGCTTTTCTGTATAATCTGAAAGTCTATCTGCTTATCCTGAGGTCTCACATCCGCCACCCGTACTCTCACCCTTTCACCCAGCTGGTAAGGTCTGGCCAGCTCCGATGCAAAAGCCATTCCTTCAATTGTGTTCGGGAGCTCTACGTAGACTCCGAAGTCTGTTACTCCGCTGACCACACCGTCAAACTCCTCACCGATGTGTGCCTCCATGAACTGGGCTTTCTTCATCTTGTCCACCTCACGCTCCAGTTCCTGAGCTTTGCGCTCCGTCTTGGATGAAATATCTGCTGCCTTCTCTGCATCCACCCTGTACTTTTCCAGCTTTTCCTCGGTCATGCGTCCTGTGATGGATTCCTTGATTATCCTATGAATTATCAGGTCCGGGTACCTTCTTATAGGCGAGGTGAAATGACAGTAATATCTGAAGGCCAGACCAAAATGGCCTTCGCATTCAGTGCTGTAGCGTGCCTTTTTCATGGTTCGCAGCATCACTCTGTTTACCACGCTTTCATAAGGCTTATCCTCTATATCCGCAATAATGTCTGCCAGAGTCTTGGGATAAATATTGTCCGCACTTCCCTTAAGCTTAATACCGAAATTCATAAGGTATGTTTTAAGGTCCATGATTTTTTCCGGGTCAGGCTTTTCGTGGATTCGGTACACGAAAGGATAGTTGAGCCAGAAAAAGTGTTCTGCCACTGTTTCGTTAGCCGCCAGCATGAATTCTTCTATAAGCCGGTTGGCGGTTCTCCTTTCCTCAAGCTCAACAGCAATCGGGTTCTCATCTTCGTCCAGAGTTATGACGGCCTCTGAGATGTCAAAATCCAGGCTGCCTCTCTGTTTTCTTCTGTGGCGCAGTATTGCCGCCAGCTCTCCCATGAGCTTAATATCTCCCACAATGTTGCTGTATTTTTTGCTGAGTCCGGGGTCATCTTTTTCCAGAATATCTGAAACATCATCGTAAACCAGCCTTGCAGATGACCTTATGACTGATTCATGTATTGCATGGTCCACCACAGCGCCTTCTGGGTCAATTTCCATAAAACAGGAAAGGGTCAGCTTGTCTTCTCCTTCGTTCAGGCTGCAGCTCCCGTTGGAAAGCGCCTTCGGCAGCATTGGCACAACCCTGTTGATTAAATAAACACTGGTGCCGCGTTTCAGGGCTTCCTTGTCCAGATATCCGTCTTCGGCCACAAAATGGCTTACATCTGCAATATGGACTCCGAGAAGGTAATTCCCGTTGGGCAGCATTTCTATTGAGACCGCATCGTCCAGGTCCTTGGCCGTCGGTCCGTCTATGGTAAATATGGTTTTGTCACGAAGGTCAAGTCTGCCGCTTTCTGAAATCATTTTCTCGGTTATAGGTTCCCTTGAACGGGCCTTGGCCTCTGCATTTGCTCTGCTAGGAAATGTTTCATATAACCCATAAGCTCTTATGAGGCTGAGTACATCGCTGCCAGGCTGACCTTCCCTGGCGATGACCTCAGTAATTTTTCCCTCAAGGCTGTGTGTTCCGTCTGGGTATTGGGTTATCTTAGCGACCACCTTATCTCCTGTCTGCGCATTTCTCGCAAAGTCCCTTTTGACGAAAACATCCTCTCCTATCTTCTTATCGTCAGGCACTACGAACCCGTAATGCTTATGTTTCTCAAAGGTTCCCACCAGTTCGGTCGTCTTATGCTCCAGAATCTGCACAACTCTTGCTTCATGTGAGTGTCTTGTCATGTATGGCGGCAGTATTTCGGCCTCCACAGTGTCACCGTTCATGGCTCCGCCCATCTTGTCCGGCGCCACGAAAAAGTCGGCTCCCTCCTCCTGGCGGATGAACCCGAATCCCTTTTTATGTTTTTCTATTGTACCTGTAATTCTCTGTATTTCTCTTTTCATATGTAAGAGTATATTCTGCCTGATTTATTAAGTCAAGCCCTCTGTAAAAAAGTCAAGGTCTCCCTATGTGAAAGGGAGACCTGCTTTAATGCTTCAATGCTTTTATGTCAGTTTTCGCAAAACCCTCGGGATGCCCTCAAAGCACTTTAGGCAACTCCGTTGGTTTTATTGTTATCCCTGTTATCAATGCCTGTGTCGTTTGTGTCATTGTTATTATTGATTCTGCCTTCGTTGTCGTTGCCGCCCAGCATGTTGTCCACGTCATCTCTGAGGTTATCTCCGGCTCTGCCGATGTCGTCACCCAGATTGTTGTTTTGGGTGCCGTTATTATTCACTCCATCATTTACTCCGGGTGTGTTGTCGTTGGCTCCGCCGTTGTCGTTACCGCAGCCGGCCATAACAAAGGATAAGGCAAGCAATAGAATCATTAAGATAATGGTAGTCTTCTTTTTCATAAAAACACTCCTTTCTTCATTCACACTTAGTTTGGAGCGTTTTTTTGAAAATATGCAATGAAAAATTTAAAAATTTTTTAAAGCCTCCCGACGCACTGCCTGAGCAATGCCTTAGGAGGCTTTACGGTCACAGACTCAATGGCCTTTATGTTTTTCCTTGCGCTTCTGCTGCTTCTGCTCAAAGCGTCTCTGCTTTTCGGCTTCCTTCATCTCACGGCTGATAACCTTTCGCTCGGTTTTCATCTGCTCGTGCTGCAGCTTCAATGCCTGCTGAGACCTGGTACCGATTCCGGTCTGCTCCATCTGGTGCTTCGCTTCACGCTGCATCCTTTTGGGATTCACCTTCGTCTCCTTAAAGTCAGAATCAACAGCCGGACTGAACTTCAGCTTCGAGTATTCTCTGAGTACAAAATCATATACTTCGTATATCTTTGGTTCTGTACCGAAGGTTACTTTGCATACTGACAGCTTGCTGCCCTCACTGCGCTCAAAAACCCCGACCCAGAACGGCTCCTCAAAGAATACGGTCAGCCTGCCCACTATTCTGTCCATGACTCTACCCTCCTTAAACTTAAATTAAACAGCGAATGGACGACCCAAGGAGGGAGGGTTACTTATACCGCGTGCAGTTCATGCTACGGTACGGCCGGACTACCTACCGGCTCTGCAGAATTGCCTGCGTTGTGTTTTTATCGCTGCGTTTCTATTATGATATTATATGTTTCCCTGAAAGTCAATTGCGTAACGTTCGAAGTTAAAACACGAATTTTCATTTTTCACGAAAAGTAAACCTGTTCTGACGAAGTTTCAACGATTTCATGAGATTGATGGTCTATGTATTTTAGGTAATAGAAAAATTAAATTCAATGGTATAGCTTTTTCATCGCAAAAAATAAACCAATTTCAGCGTTATGTGCCGAAAAAGGTTTATAATATGTATTTAAATGTAAATTTTTTCTTTCGACAACATCAGCCGCCCTCATAACGATAACCCATTCAAACCCGAAACCCGTTGAAAATTGAATTTTCAGGTCTACTTTTTGCCGAATTAAATAATCAGCGCCCCTTTTTCAGCCCGTTCAGCAAAACATAAACCCCTATCAGAACCGCCACCGTTACTCCGAGGATAACATACATAGTGCTGATCTCCACTTTATCGTCGAAAAAGTAAAGGTTGCAGTCAATGGAGTCCTTGATGGCCTCCACCACTTCATCAGGAAATCCCACATTACCCATTTCCTCAAACACACCGCGAAGTGCGTGATTCCTCAGCAGCGATGTGCCATAGGTTCCCGGAAGGAATGAGAGGACTTTCTGCAGGCCTTCGGAAAACTGCGAAATAGGCATGTATGCACCGCATATGAAACCGTAGCCTGCGCTGACCACAGTTCCTACCGCCGAAATCTGCCCCTGAGTAGACAGAAACAGATTTATTATCGATGAAATGGCCGTACCGAAAAGCGACAGCAGGAAAATATCCAGCATGATAAGCAGCACGTCAGCGGCTGTCATGTACCAGCCGGTAACTTTCATGTAAATAAAGCACACTCCCATGGCCACATAGCATATAATCAGTGTCGCAATCAGCGTAGAAAGATAATATCCAATGGCCAGAGCCCAGCTTTTGACCGGCGTTATAGTCAGGTCGTTCCTGGTGCCGTTCACCTTGTCCTGTACCATCAGCATATTGGAACAAAAAGCCACAGTAACACAGCATACCGCCAGCAGTGATGAAAAAAGCTGTCCTCCGACGCATCCGTCTATGAGTCCCTCATCCACAGAAAAGAACTCAGGAATGGCACCTGTAAAAGAATCTCTGTAAACATTGGCAAGGAATGTAGCATACAGCACCAGAAGTATGACCGGTGTAATCAGGGATGTGAAAAACATACCTTTGTCCTTGAAGAACAGTTTTGTGTCTCTCTTTATCAGTGCTTTAAGCTCTTTCACCGGTCTCACCTCCTGTCAGAACCTTGCCTGTTGCGGCAAGGAAAATATCGTCCATTTTTCCCTTTGTAATCTCATAATCTCTGAAAATTTCCGGATGCTGCAGTATAAGTTCTGTAGCACGAGCCGTATCGGCAACCTCTATGCGATAGGCCCCCGGAATTTTTTCGGGCATAGCACCCAGTACCCTGACTTCATCCTCTGTTACCCCATAAAGAGTGATGAAGTCTCCGGTATATTTATTCTT
>CAZUFU010000025.1:0-16937 GCA_964619875.1 uncultured Oscillospiraceae bacterium | reverse complement strand
ACAGAGGAGGTTCTAAAATGTTTGTAGACAGAGCCAAAATAATGATAAAATCCGGCAAGGGCGGAGACGGTGCCGTGACCTTCAGACGCGAACCTTTCGTTCCCCAGGGAGGACCAGACGGAGGTGACGGCGGCAAAGGCGGCGACGTTATATTCCAGGCAGACAGAAACCTGAGAACCCTGATGGATTTTAAATATAAGAAAAAATATGAGGCTGAAGCCGGGCAGAACGGAATGAAAAAAAATCGTTTCGGAAAGGCGGGAGAAGACCTTATCATAAAGGTTCCCATGGGAACTGTAATACTTGACGAGGCCAGCGGAACGGTTATGAAGGACCTTACTGAAGATGGCGAGTCCTTTGTTGCGGCTAAGGGCGGCAAAGGCGGCAGAGGAAATGTTCATTTCAAAAATTCTGTCAGACAGGCGCCTAACTTTGCCGAGGCAGGTGGTGCAGCCAAGGAAAGAAGTATAATCCTTGAACTTAAGCTCATCGCTGATGTGGGACTTGTCGGTTTCCCGAATGTAGGCAAATCGTCACTTCTGGCTGTTTCGACAAGTGCTCAGCCTAAAATTGCAAATTATCACTTTACGACCATTGACCCTAATCTGGGAGTAGTACAACTCTATGATACCAGTTTTGTCATGGCTGATATCGCGGGAATAATTGAAGGCGCCAGCGAAGGACTGGGAATGGGCTTCAAATTCCTTAAGCACATTGAACGTACCAAGGTACTCATCCACGTTGTTGATGTATCAGGCAGTGAGGGGAGAGATCCAATCGACGATTTTGAAAAGATAAATAAGGAACTGGAGGCATATAGCCCTAGAATTCTTAAAAAGCCTCAGCTGGTTGCCGCCAACAAGATAGATATGATAGACGAAAACGATCCTAAATATCTTGAATTCAAGGCATATGTAGAGGAAAAAGGATATCAGGTTTTCCCTATGTCTGCACCCCTTAATATGGGTGTAGAGGAGATTCTTGCCGCTGCTCTGAATGAGCTTAAGAGAATAGAGGCAAATCCTGAGCCTGAAGAGGATCTCACAGAGTATTTTGACTTCGAAAGCGAGGAAAATGATCCGACTTACAGAGATATTTACGCCAGCTATGATGAAGAGGCAGGTGTATACGTTCTCGAGGGTAAACAGCTTACGAAGATTTTCAATTCAACCAATTTCAATGATATGGGTTCACTCAGATATCTCTACAAATATATTGAGAAAAACGGAGCTATCGACGAACTTAAGGAAATGGGTCTTGAAGAAGGCGACAGCATCAGAATCCAGAACTACGAATTTGAATACTGGGACGAATATTAGACAAAAGCCGAGGGCCCCGAAAACCGGGGCCTTTGTTATGCATACAGATTATTTCAAAGACATGTGTTATAATGCGTAATTTTATTCATCATAAGCTCATAAAATCAATTAAAGATTAAATGGGGTGGGCAATATGAATTACAGAGAAAAGCTTGTAGCACAGATAGTCATCTGCATGGTGATTTTCGCAGGGATAAGGACAATAGGTATGCTTGATATAAAAGGAGTGAGAGAGGTTAAAGCTTTTGTAGGAGAGCACTTTCAAAAAAACTACACAGCAGAAGACATAAAAACCGCAGGTTCCAGACTGATTGAGGAAGCCGGAGACATTCACAGCGATATTACATCTGTAGTTCTGAAGGCAAATAAAGTCGGGGAATTCGGTGAACCAATGGGAAAGGCTGATGAGGACGGCATACAAGTAATTTATGCAGCAGCGGCAGGGGAAGTAACCTCCGTCGGGATAAATAAGGATATGGGAATGTACGTAAAAATAAATCATAATGACAAGGTTACAACATACGGTAATCTGTGCCAGCTGACTGTTGTAACAGGAGACAAGGTAAAAAAGGGGCAGATAATAGGCTCATTTGACAACAAAACGGAGGCAGAATTTCTGTACAGTCAGACGGATTTATGATACAATATTAGGGCATGAATTTATGAAAACGGAAGGACAGGCTATGACACAGGCAAAGGAAAAAAGGATTTCCGAGGAAGAAGTTAAGAAACTATATGTTGAGTATAAAACACCGGGACATGTAAAGGCACATTGCAGGGCGGTAGCTGATACGGCGGTAAAACTGGCAGATACATTGAATAAACACGGTTACAGCCTCGATCTGGACCTTATAAAGGGTGCCGGACTTGCCCATGATGTGGCCAGGGTCAGCGATAAGCACTGGGAAATCGGTGCCGATGCTCTCGAAGCTCTGGGTTATAATGATGAAGCTGATATAATTCGCGTGCATATGTTTTATTCGCCATTTAATCCTGTGGACAAGCTGAATGAGTGTGACATGGTATGCCTTGCAGATAGACTGGTAAAGGAAGATAAATACGTAGGTCTGGACGAGAGGATAGAATATATTCTTAAGAAAGCACCTGACATACCGGCGATTAAAGCAAATATAATGGCACGAAAAGCGGAAACGGAAAAGCTGCTTGAAGATATAGCAGATGTAATAGGCCAAAGTGTGGACAGCCTGTTTTCAGATAAGGAGAAATAAAGAATGGATTTAAAGTATAAACTGGACCAGCTCTTGAAAAGAGTGGAAAAACCGGGAAGGTACATCGGAGGCGAGGTTAATTCTGCTGTAAAATGCCCCGAAGATATAGATGTAAATTTCGCTTTTGCCTTTCCTGATCTTTACGAAATCGGCATGTCATATCTTGGACTGCAGATTTTATACAACGTTTTGAACAAGAATGCCAACATATACTGTCAGAGAGTGTTTGCCCCTGCAGCGGATATGGAAGATCTGATGAGGCAGGAAAATGTTCCATTAATGACACTGGAAACCAAAACACCCATAAGAGAGATGGATTTTGTCGGTTTTACACTTCAGTATGAAATGTCATATTCTACTGTTCTCAATATGCTTGAACTTGGCGGAATCCCTTTATATAGAAAGGAGAGAGGGGAAGAATACCCGATTATCGCAGCAGGAGGACCGTGTGCATATAATCCTGAGCCACTTGCTGACTTTATAGACATTTTTGTAATAGGTGACGGAGAAAAAGCTCTGCCTGAAATGCTGGAGAAATATGCCGAGTGTAAAAAAGCCGGCATGAGCAGAGAAGATTTTCTCAAGGAGGCCTGCAAAATGGAAGGAGTTTATGTACCTTCATTTTATGAGCCCGTTTACAATGAAGATGGAACTATAAAAAAATTATGTAAACTTTATGAAGGCGCACCGGATACTGTTCTACGCGCAATAGTTCCGGACACTGAATCTCTTGATTTTCCCGTAAATCCGATAATTCCAATGGTTGAGGCAGTTCATGACAGAGCTGTTGTGGAGACATTCAGGGGCTGTACCAGAGGCTGCAGGTTCTGTCAGGCCGGCATGATATACAGACCTGTAAGAGAAAGAAGCAAGGAAACAGTTCTGAAACTCGCAAAAGCCCAGCTGGCAAACACCGGCCATGATGAGCTTTCACTTCTTTCACTTTCCACAAGTGACTATTCATGCTTTGAGGACCTTGCAACAGAGCTTATTGACTACACTAAGAAAGAAAATGTTTCACTATCACTGCCATCTCTCAGAATTGATAAATTCGCCTTCGACGTGCTTAATAAGATTCAGGAGTACAAGAAATCAGGTCTCACATATGCTCCTGAGGCGGGAACCCAGCGATTGAGAGATGTTATAAACAAAGGTGTAACTGACGATGATATCTTTAATTCCATAGAACAGGCTCTTACTCTGGGTTGGAAACACATTAAGCTTTACTTTATGATCGGTCTTCCTACGGAAACTTATGAAGATCTGGACGGAATTGCAGACATTGCCAAGAGAATTATTGATTTGAACTATAAAATTAACGGGCCTAAGGGCGGACGTTTTAACGTGACAGTGAGCGTTTCAAACTTCGTGCCTAAGGCTGATACACCTTTCCAGTGGGCATCGCAGAATACACCTGAAGAATTCGAAGAGAAGCACAATTATCTTGCTCAGAAACTGCGCATAAAGGGTGTGACATTCAATTATCACGACAATACCACAAGCGCCTATGAAGCTGTTTTTGCAAGAGGTGACAGACGTACAGGAAAGCTTCTTTATGAGGCTCATAAGGCAGGCGCCAGGCTGGACGGCTGGACTGAGCATTTCAGACCGGAGGCTTGGAAAAAAGCTTTTCGTGAAAGCGGCATAGATGCTGATTTCTACACCATTGGAAAACGCAGCTATGACGAAATACTGCCATGGGATGTTATAGACTGCGGAGTATCAAAGAAATATCTTATCAATGAGGCAAAGAAGGCTCTTGAAGAAAAGACGACACGTGACTGCAGACTTGGATGTACAGGCTGCGGCATGAATCGTCATGTTAAATGTGCCATGGATGGAATTCTAAAAGGGGATTCTGCACAGGAAGGAGGATGTACGGATGAATAACAGATATGCTATCAGGTTCAGCAAGGACGGATATGTAAAGTACACCTCACATCTTGACCTCCTCCGAATGTTTAAAAGAGCATTCAAAAAGACGGGACTTGCTCTTAAATATTCCCAGGGGTTTAACCCTCACCCAAAGATGGGTTTTGCGCAGCCCCTTTCTCTTGGCTATTCAAGCAGATGTGAGCTGATTGAGTTTGAAACTCAGATGCCTCACACCACAGGAGAACTTTTGGAAAAGTTGCGTAGTGAAATGCCGGAAGGAATAAAACTTCTCTCCTGCTTTGAACTTGATGAAAGTATCAAATCTCTGGCGGCAGATGCTGATGCAGCAGAGTATAAGATATGGATTCCTACTGAACTGAATGAAAAAGAACTGAAAGATGCTATGGAAAATTATCTTTCATCAGACAAAATTACAGCAATGAAGCGCATGAAAAAGACTAAAAAGCTGGAGCCGGTAAATATAAGAAACATGATAAGACACCTGGAAGTAAGCAAAGTAGGTGAGTTTGCTATGATAAAGGCTCTCCTTGATTGCGGGAGCAAGTCAAACTGCAGCCCGGAGCTTGTAATTTCAAGCTTTTGTGAATTCAGCGGCATAGAAACACCAAGGTATGATATGGAAGTTGAGCGTATAAACATATTTTTTGTAAACAAATTACAATATTGACATTGACAAATGCTTCAAAATGATGTAATATAATGTCATTAAAGGGGGCATTTGCATGAAAATCCAAAACACTTTAAAGTTTGTAAATTTAGACAGCTTAAAGAATCTTATCTTAAGAAACAAGGACAGATTGAAGACAGCAGCCCTCCCGGTTTTAATCGGAGGGGCTGTTTTGTTTTTCTGGTTTTATGGATCCGGAGGTGAAGAACCTATGGTGAGTGAAAAAACAGCGACATCAGCTGATACAGGTCAGGTTGTGACAGAAAATGAGGGAACATCTATATCAGAAGCTGAAATCTATGTAGACATTGACGGTGAAGTGAAAACGCCGGGAGTATATAAGGTCAGTGAAGGTACAAGGCTGTTTCAGGTTATAGAAATGGCCGGAGGACTGACAGAGGGTGCTTCTACGGAAATGCTTAACCGGGCTGAGACCGTATACGACGGCCAGAAAATTACTGTAATGTCCAAATCAGGGGGAATATCAGACGGCGAAAAGACAGAAAGCCAGCCATCCGGCAGCATAAGCGGTATCAGCAACGGTAAGGTTAACATTAACATTGCTGATTCAGTTACTCTTCAGACCATACCCGGCATCGGCCCGTCAAAGGCTGAGCGTATAATTGAATATAGAAAAAGTGTTGGCAGATTTACGAAAACTGAAGAAATAAAAAACGTTACAGGCATCGGTGACAAAACATTTGAAAGCATAAGAGACTACATAACGGTATAATTTTTTCCAGTTTAGTAAACAATATCTTTGAGGTGATGATATGTTTGCTACAAAAAAAAGAAAAAATTATATGACATTTATATATTCAGCCATAATTGTGGTGCTCTGTCTTCTGATTATAGCCATAGCATGGCCTACGGAGGCTGAAACAGAACCGGTAAACAAGCAGAGCAGCACCGATATGAGCCGAATTGCTGAGCCGGATACGGACAGTGAATCATCAGATGATGAAGAGAAGGATCAGAGTGCAGGAGAAAAAAATATCATTTCGGAGAAGGGTGCTTCATATTATTTGGTTAAGAGCGTAGATGGCCGAATAAAGGTGTTTTTTGTTAATGAAGAGGGTGAAAAGGTTGAGCTGGAAACTACGGAGATAGTTTACGAGCTTCTGAGTACATCAGATCAGAAGCTGTTTGACGAAGGTGTCACCCTTAACAGTCAGGAGGAGCTGGCCGTCTTGCTTCAGGATTTTGAAAGCTAGGTGGCATGCGAAATGAAAAAAAATTTTAAGAAAGCTCTTGCTGTTTTTGTAATAACAATTTGTGTTATAAGCGGTGTCGGTTTTGCTGTTAATAATTTTCAGCAGGCTAAAGAAGCTGTTCAGGTTGTGAGTGAGAGAGTCCTCGTACCGGGAGGCCAGTCTGTGGGCATCCAGATGGATGTAAAAGGAGTACTGGTAGTTGGACTTGAGGAAATTGAAACTGAAGATGCTGTTATAAGTCCGGGATATGATGCAGGTGTGCAGATAGGAGATATGATACTGTCTGTCAATGGCGAAAAAGTAAGCTACGCTGCAGACGTGACTGAAACTGTGAACAGAGCAATGTCTGAGAATCCGTCCAGACCCCTTGAACTTCAGATTTTGAGAAAAGAAGAAGAGCAGAGTCTCGAGGTTGCACCGGTGAAAGACAGAGAAACCGGTGAATATAAGATAGGGATATGGGTTAAAGAAAAAATTGCCGGCATAGGAACGCTGACTTTTTATGACCCGAGAACCAATATATTTGCTGCCCTTGGCCACGGAATTTATGAAAACAGAACTGGAGCACTTCTAAATGCAGGTAAAGGAAACCTTTTAAGAACAGAGGTAAAGTCTATAAAAGAGGGCAAAGCCGGAAAGCCGGGGGAAATACGAGGAATATTCTACGGAAACGAAAAGCCTATCGGAGACGTTTTGCTAAATTCAAAATTCGGAATATATTCCAAAGGTACGGATTTTGAATGCTTTCAGCTTGCTCAGCCCGTGGTAATGGGTTCTCAGGAACAAGTTGAGGTCGGTGACGCATATATTCTTACAACAATAAATGGTGATAAGGTAGAACCTTTTGATATTAAGATTACAAAAGTTAACAGGCAGGACACACCTGACAGCAAAGGGATGGAAATAGAGGTGACAGATGAGAAACTGCTTTCCTACAGCGGAGGCATAGTGCAGGGTATGAGCGGCAGTCCTATAATTCAGAATAACCGACTTGTAGGTGCAATTACTCATGTATTTGTAAATAATCCGACAAAAGGTTACGGTATCTTTGTCGAATGGATGGTTGGTGAAGGAGAGAGTTTAACGAAAAATTAGCGCAATACACATATATATTAGCAGAAACTATTTACAATGCTATTTCATTTAAATAATAGATATAGTAAAATTATGTCGAGAAGAAAAGCCTATTATGGCAAGTGGTGTGTATAGGAGGAAAACATGAAGAAAATCAAAATTGGTATTGTCGATGACAACAGAGACTTTTGCGACGTTGTATCAGAAAATCTGTCCGAGCAGGATAATATGGAGGTGCTTTTTACTGCAAACGATGGTTTGGAAGCCATGGAAGAAATAAAGTCGGGTCAGTGTCCGGACATTCTCATTCTGGACCTTATAATGCCCCATATGGATGGCTTCGGTGTTCTGGAAACTTTGAACAGTGTACAGCTTGCAAATTATCCTCGTGTCATCATGACCTCTGCAATAGGACAGGATTCCATAATACAGAAAGCGATGACTCTGGGAGCTCAGTATTACCTTGTCAAGCCGATAAACATGAATCTGCTTATAAAGAGAATAAATCAGCTTGACAGTGCTTCCGCCGAAGTAGTCATGCCTTCGCAGGAACATGCAAATTTAAAAAGGTCACTGGTACTTCGCGACTCATTACTTAATAACGATCTTGAAATAGATATAACCAATCTCATACATGAAGTAGGTGTTCCGGCTCATATAAAAGGATACCAGTATCTGAGAGATGCCATTTCTCTGGTGGTGGCGAATATGGATCTTTTAGGGGCCGTAACTAAAGAGTTATATCCTACAGTAGCTTCAATGAATAACACTACTCCAAGCAGAGTGGAAAGAGCAATCAGACATGCTATTGAACTGGCATGGAACAGAGGCAAACTTGAAACATTGGATGCGCTTTTTGGATATACTGTACAGAACGACAAAGGTAAACCTACTAATTCAGAGTTCATAGCCATAATCGCTGACAAACTCAGACTTGAGCGAAAGGTCTGCTAGTTCTTGAAAAATCCCCGATTTATGATATACTTATATCTGTGATTGGAGGTAATATTCATGGCAATAACACAGGAAATGATAGACAGAATAAACGAACTGGCAAAGAAGAAAAAAACAGAGGGCCTTTCAGAAGAGGAAGCTGCCGAGCAGAAGGTGCTTTACAGAGAATACATCGATGCTTTTAAGGCGAATCTTAAGGCTCAGCTTGAAATGATAGAGATAGTAGACGAAGAAGGACTCAACTAAAAAAATAAAACTGCAAGACCCGGGATTTTGACAAATTTCTCGGGTCTTTTGTTATATATTCTAGGTGTAAAAGGGGGACAAAATATGAAACCTATTAAACACCTGATTAAGAAGCCGGCCATTCTTTTAATTGTGCTGCTGCTGTCAACTGTTATGGCATCAGGATCCGGACCGGAATCGGAGATTACTATGCTGGTTACCCAGAGGACAGATATAATGAACGAGTATTTTGGGGGTCATATTCTTTACAAAGAAGCTGCTGAAAGGATAGATAAAATTGAAAAAGGGAGGCTTTTGGAGGAAGATCTGGAAGCTATGAAATCTTTTTTTCAGACGGATATTGAGGATATTACAGACTATGAAATAACAAAAGTAGAAATAACCGATATGGACAATTCGCTGATTTGTGCAGTAGTTACGGTAGACTGGCAGGTTTACGGTACGGGCGGAAATGAGAACATAGAGGGGATTTACAGCGTTATAGCGGAAAAAAGTGAGAATTCATATAAACTTGTGCAATTTTTTTAACGCTTTCTGTTTAAAAAAGCTGGTTTTTTGGTATAATGAAAGGGTCGATTTCAAAATCAAAGGAGTAATTATATGAGAAACGTATATTTAGACTATTCTGCTACGACTCCGGTTAAAGAAGAAGTCTTAAAAGAAATGATTCCTTACTTTACAGAAAAATTCGGTAACCCATCGAGTTTATATGATAAAGGCCTTGAGGCCAAGGACGCAGTTACCCATGCAAGGGAGCAGGTTGCTGCACTGATTAATGCCGAGCCTAGAGAGATTTTCTTTACAGCCGGCGGTACAGAGGCAGACAACTGGGCTGTCTTTGGAGTATGTGATAAGTTAAGAGAAAAGGGTAATCACATTATTACAACTAAAATTGAGCATCACGCAATGCTCCACTCATGCGCTTTCCTTGAAAAGCAAGGATTTGAAGTTACTTATCTGGATATTGACAAGGATGGGAGAGTTGATCTTGAGCAGCTTAAGAATTCCATTACTGATAAGACTATTCTGATCAGTGTGATGATGGTAAATAACGAAATAGGAACTGTTCAGCCTATCAAGAAGATTGCCGAGATCGCAAAGGAACATAAAATAATTTTCCATACTGATGCTGTACAGGCTCTGGGTAATGTTCCAATCGACGTGAAGGATCTGGGGGTTGACCTTATGAGCATGTCTTCACATAAGATTTACGGACCTAAGGGCGAGGGTGCACTTTTTATCAGAAAAGGTCTTAAAATATCCAACTATCTTCATGGCGGAGCTCAGGAATCGGGCAGAAGAGCCGGTACTGAGAACCTGACAGGTATCGTAGGTTTCGGTAAGGCTGCAGAGCTTGCCAAGACTAATTTTGAAGAACATGTAAAGCATTGCAGCAGTCTGAGAGATTATCTTGTAGACAGAATTCTCAAGGAAATACCCGACACGCTCCTCAACGGAACCATGGACGGACGTCATCCGGGCAATGCTAACATCACTTTTAAATATATTGAAGGCGAAAGCATTCTGCTTCTGCTTAATCAGTTCGGAATAAGTGTATCTACAGGCTCAGCCTGCTCATCCAAGTCACTGGAGCCGTCTCATGTTCTGACAGCTCTCGGAGTACCCGTTGAGATGATACACGGTACCGTAAGATTTACTGTTGGAGATTTTACAACAAAAGAGGATATCGACTACGTTGTCGATGCACTTAAAACTATTGTTACAAGACTCAGAGAGCTGTCACCGATTAATGAAAAGAAAGGCTGGTAATATATATGGCATTATATAACGATATTGTAATGGAACATTTTCTTAATCCTAAAAATGTAGGAGAGATGGAGAACCCCGATGGTACAGGCGTTTACGGAAGCCCTGTGTGCGGAGATATGATGCAGATACAGATAAAGGTTGAAAACGATGTTATTACAGATGCAAAGTTCAAGACCTTCGGCTGCGGTTCTGCTATCGCTTCCTCCAGCATGGCCACATCTATGATTATAGGAAAGACTGTGGAAGAAGCTCTTGAAGTAACCAACAAACAGATTATCGATGAGCTTGGCGGCCTTCCACCTGTAAAGGTTCACTGTTCTGTTCTGGCTGACAGAGCCATTAAGAATGCAATTTACGATTATGCTCAAAAGAACGGCAAGACTTATGCCGCTCTTGAAGGCTATGATCCTAATGCAGATGATGATGAGGATGAACATGGAGCAGTTGAAGAATAAAGTCGTTGGACTTGATAAAACTAAAGTATTGCTTGGTTTAAGCGGCGGCGTGGACAGCACTGCCGCTGCTTTGTTATTAAAAGAAAAAGGCTATAAAGTAACAGGATTTTACTTCGATGTTACAGGAGTAAATGAAGAAGGAAGAAGGGAAGCACGTCAGGTGGCTGAACAGCTGGGTATAGAACTGATATGTACTGATGTTTCCGGAGAGTTCCGGGAAAAGGTCATCGGCAATTTCTGCTCAGAATATCTTCATGGTCGAACTCCAAACCCATGCGTAGTATGCAATCCCAACATAAAATTTAAGAAACTGACAGAAACTGCAGACTCTATCGGAGCATATTATATTGCTACCGGACATTACTGCCGAATTTTCCGCAATGATGAATCAGGTGCATGTTATGTGTCGAGAGCTGCAAACGAAAAGAAAGACCAGTCATATATGCTGTACCGGCTGGGTCAGAACGTTCTAAGACGCCTTATTTTCCCTCTGGGCGAGTTTTGTGATAAGGAGCAGACCAGAGAACTTGCAAGAAGCAAAAACCTTCAGAACGCCGAAAAAAAGGACAGCCAGGAGATATGTTTTGTTGATCCTTCAGAAAATTATGTGGACTATATCAAAGCTCTTGGGTATGGTTCACAGCCCGGCAATTTTATAGATAGAGAAGGTAAAATTCTTGGAGCTCACAAAGGAATCGTCAATTATACCATCGGACAAAGGAAAGGGCTGGGCATTGCTTTGGGTAAACCGGCATTTGTAACGGAAATAGATTATGATAGAAACACCATAACACTAGGGGAAAACGAGGATCTTTTCAGCAATAAAGTGGTCTCCTCGGATAATGTATTTGCCTTTGGAAAGGCGGAAGATTATGACGGAGTGAAAGTTATGGCAAAAGTTCGTTATTCTGCTAAACCTTCAGAAGCCGTCATTAGAGTTTACGATAATAGAATTACGACAACATTTATGGAGCCACAGCGCGCAGCCACTCCGGGGCAGTCAATTGTGTTTTATATAGACGACTACGTTATCGGCGGAGGATTTATTGAATAAATGTACTACACATATATGCTGCGTTGCGCTGACAACTCAATTTATACAGGTATAACCACGGATGTTGAACGTAGATTTGCCGAACATTCAGGAGATATACCCGGTAAAAGGGCAAAATATACAGAAAGCCATCATGCTGTCAGGGTCGAGGCGGTATGGGAATCTGAAAACCGTGAGACCGCCTCAAAACTTGAATATTATATAAAAAAACTTAATAAATCAAAAAAAGAACAGCTGATTGCAGATAATGAAAATTTGAAAAAAATTCTTTCAGACAAGGTAGATTGCAGTGCATATAAACCATTCAACTTCAAATAATAATTCTGAAGGGGTGATGATATATGAAAAAGGCTGCAAGCGTGGCTATAGCAACAGCGGCAGTGGGTACAGCCGCATATATGGCCTATTCCAGAATGAAACCGCATGCAAAGAGGGAGCTTAAGAATGAATTTAAGGATACTTTTCGCCACATGGATAATGTGAGGAGCAATCTCGGCGATGTGCGTCAGGACATGACGGAAATGGCGAGGACATTGAAAGATCAAATGTAGACATCAGACAAAAACCTGTGGAATACAATTCTACAGGTTTTGTCTTTAAAAAAGGAAAAAAATATGATATAATATAATGAAGATTTTTTTGCAGTAAAGAGGGTAGTAAATGGATACGAATTTATCAGATAAAGGAATGCGATTATTAAAAAAGGGAAAACGAGGGATTTTAAGGGTAGTCTTCAGCAGACTGGGCATCTTCGTAGTGCTTCTTCTGATTCAGCTTTTCATTCCCATTGCACTGGCAAACTGGTTCAGTCAATATATGCCCCATTATATAAGTATCAATGCCGTTTTCATATTCATCATGGTGATTTACCTGTTGAACAGCAGCTTCGATCCCACGGCCAAGATAACCTGGCTTATACTTATAATGATGGTCCCGTTTTTCGGAGCGGTAATGCTCCTTTATACAAGGACAGACCTCGGACACCGAGCCATAAAAAAAAGATTGGAAATACTTCATGACGAGACGGAAAAAAGCCTGGTTCAAAATCCGGATGTTATGGAAGAACTCAGCATGACGAACCCCGAATCCGTTTCTTTAGCTAAATATCTCAGACGAAGCGGATGTTTTCCTGTGTACAAAAATACGGAAGTAAAATATTTTCCATTAGGGGAGGATAAATTTGAAGAGCTGCTGATACAGCTGGAAAAGGCAGAACATTTCATTTTCCTTGAGTACTTTATTGTTGCCGAAGGAGAAATGTGGGGAAAGGTTCTGGATATTCTGGCCAGGAAGGTAAAGCAGGGTGTTGATGTTCGTCTTATGTATGACGGAACCTGCGAGTTTTCTACACTTCCCCATGATTATCCAAAGAAACTTCAGAAACTTGGAATAAAATGCAAAACGTTTTCACCGGTTACACCATTTATTTCTACCCACTATAATTATCGTGACCACCGTAAAATCCTGGTCATCGACGGACATACAGCCTTCACCGGAGGAGTAAATCTGGCTGATGAGTACATTAACAAAATTGAAAAGCACGGCCACTGGAAAGACACAGCAATAATGCTTCAGGGTGAAGCTGCCAGAAGCTTTACTCTGATGTTTCTTCAGATGTGGAATATAGATGAAAAGAAGCCTGAAATTGAGAAGTTCCTTAATTTTTATCCTGTGCCGGAGATTAAATGCGACGGTTTCGTTGTTCCTTATGCCGATTCTCCTTTAGATAATGAAAAGACAGGGGAGATGGTTTATATCGATATTCTGAACAGGGCACAGAAATATGTTCACATCATGACTCCATATCTGATTCTTGATGGCGAAATGGAAATGGCCATTAAATTTGCCGCAGAAAGAGGTGTGGATGTTTCAATCATTGTTCCCGGTATTCCTGACAAGAGGGCAGCGTATTCCCTGGCCAAGACTCACTATAAGACTCTTATCCAGTCCGGGGTTAAAATTTATCAGTATACACCGGGATTTATACATGCGAAGGTATTTGTCAGCGATGATGTAAAGGCGGTAGTTGGTACTATTAATCTTGATTACAGAAGTCTCTACCATCACTTTGAATGCGCGGCATACATGTACGGTACAGACTGCATAGATGAAATAGAAAGTGATTTTATTGAGACTGCTTCAAAGTGCACTCCGGTTACTTTCGAAAGTATAAAAAATGAAAAACTTGGATATAAAATTCTCGGCATTCTTATGAAAGCAGTTGCACCGCTTTTATAGCCGTGGTAAAATTATATATTATGTGTTTATAAATTCAGGAGGAATTCATATATGGAAAAAATAGGCTTAAATGAGATAAGACAGATGTTCAGAGACTTCTATGTAAGCAAAGGGCATTATCCGGGTAAGAGTGCATCCCTGATTCCCCAGAACGACAAGAGTCTTCTTATAATAAACTCCGGTATGGCGCCGCTAAAAAACTATTTTGCAGGTGTGGAAACTCCTCCTGCAAAACGAATGACTACATGTCAGAAGTGTATAAGAACCGGAGACATCGATAATGTAGGTATAACCTCAAGACATGGTACTTTCTTTGAAATGCTCGGTAATTTCTCTTTCGGAGATTATTTTAAAGAACAGTCACTTACCTGGGGGCTTGAATTTATAAAGGACTGGCTTAAAATACCTTTTGACAAGGTATGGGCAACAGTTTATGAAGATGATGACGAAGCTGTTGAAATCTGGAAGAAACTCGGCATGCCTGAGGAAAGGATCGTAAGGCTCGGCAAGGACGATAACTTCTGGGAAATAGGGCTCGGACCTTGCGGACCTTGCTCTGAAATTTACTTTGACAGAGGACCGGAATACGGCTGCGGCAAACCTGACTGCAAACCGGGATGCGACTGCGACAGATATCTGGAATTTTGGAATCACGTATTCACACAGTTCTCAAAGGAAGAGGACGGTTCATACAGCAATCTCGAACATCCTAATATCGATACCGGTATGGGACTTGAGAGAATGGCATGTATAATGCAGGGCGTAGACTCAATCTTCGATATTGATACCATAAGACATATTCTTGACGGTGTTGTAGCCAAGTCAGGTGTTGAATACAAGGATGGACAGGCTCCTACGGATGTTTCAATCAGAATTATAACTGACCACCTCAGATCTATAACTTTCATGATTGCCGATGGCATCATGCCTTCAAATGAGGGAAGGGGATATGTTCTGAGAAGACTGCTCAGACGTGCTGCCAGACACGGAAGAATTCTGGGAATTGAAGGTCCTTTCCTTACTGAGCTTTCAAATAAGGTAATAGAAGTATCAGGAGAAGCATATCCTGAATTAGTAGAGAAAAAGGATTATATTCAGAAGATTATTTCTGTTGAAGAAGAAAAGTTCGCTTCAACAATAGGACAGGGCGAAGAGATTATCGCCCAGTATGTAGAAGAGCTTAAGAAGGCAGGTAAAACTGTTCTCGATGGAGAAAAGGCATTCAAGCTTTATGACACATACGGCTTCCCGCTTGAACTTACAGAAGAAATTCTGGCTGAAAACGGCATGACTGCTGATACTGAAGGGTTTGCCGACAATATGAAGAAGCAGAAGGAACTGGCAAGAACAAGCAGAAAAGTGGGAGAGGACGAGGCCTGGAAGGAAGCAGACCTTGAACTCGATGTTCCGAAGACCATTTTTACCGGCTACGAAAAAGTAGAGGATGAAGGAAAAATCCTCGCTCTTATCGGCGAATCCGGACTGGCTGAGTCAGTATCAGAGGGTCAGAAGGTGAAGATTATCCTTGATAAGACTCCTTTCTACGCAGAAGGCGGCGGTCAAGTAAACGATAACGGTTTTATGACAACAAATGATGGCGCTGTTAGAATTGACAAGGTTGAAAAGAAGGATGGAGTATTCTATCACAGCGGTACTGTTTTAAATGGTACGTTAAAATCCGGAGACACAGTTCTGGCTCATATTGATCACATAAAACGTAACAAGACTGCAAGAAATCATACTGCTACACACTTACTTCAGAAAGCTCTCAGAACTGTACTGGGTACTCATGTTCAGCAGGCTGGTTCTATGGTTAATGACAAGGTTCTCAGATTTGACTTTTCACATTTCGAAGCTGTTACAAAGGAGCAGCTTGCAGAAGTTGAGAAGATTGTAAATGCTGTTATCAATGAATTTATGGATGTTTCATGTAAGGAAATGTCCATGGAGGAGGCTCAGGCAGCAGGGGCCATGGCACTTTTCGGTGAAAAATACGGCAATGTTGTAAGAGTTGTAAATGCAGGCGGCTGGTCCATTGAACTCTGCGGCGGTACTCATGTAAGAAACACCGGCGAAATCGGTGCTTTCAAAATTCTTTCTGAAGGCGGCGTAGCCTCCGGTGTAAGAAGAATTGAAGCAACAACAGGTACTGGAGTCCTTGATGAAGCATTAAAAGCAGAATCGATAATAGAAAAATCCTGTGAACCGCTTAAATGCAACAGAAATGCCCTTGCTGACAAGGTAAAGGCTGCAGCTGAAGAACTTAAAACTGTTAAAAAAGAACTTGAGGAAATCAAGAAAGCAGCTATGGGCGGCGAAGTTGATACAATGGTTGCAAATGCTAAGGAAATCAACGGTATAAAGCTGGTTACCAAAGAATTTGCCGACTGCAGTATCAATGACCTCAGAACACTCTCTGATGACATCAAGGCTGCACACAAGGGAATCGTGATGGTATTTGCAGTAGTGAACGGCGAGAAAGTTACGTTCCTTGTATCTATCACCGATGATTTATTGGAAAAAGGTCTTCACGCAGGCAATATGATCAAGCAGATTGCAGCAGCCTGTGGTGGCGGCGGCGGTGGTAAGGCCGATATGGCACAGGCCGGAGCCAAGGATCCGGGCAAGATTAAAGATGCTTTTGCAGTTGCAGAAAGTCTTTTAAAATAGTATAATGTCCATAAGAAGAAGGGAGGCTTGAATATGGATAGAAACACAATTATGTTTGATGCCTTTAAGACACAGAAAACAAATAAGCAGATTCTAAATGAGGTATATAACGCATTGGAAGAGAAGGATTACAATCCTATTGACCAGCTTG
>CAZUFU010000024.1:0-17164 GCA_964619875.1 uncultured Oscillospiraceae bacterium | reverse complement strand
CAGATGAAGACGCTTCGTATCAGCCTGAAGAATACGAAGAAGATACATATGAATTGACGAGAGGTTATAAATAAATGGTTTTTAGCAGTTCTGTATTTTTAATGGCGTTCCTGCCTCTTACCTTGCTGGCATATTTCATAGTGCCGGCACGGATGGTAAAGGCCAGGAATGCCGTATTGCTTGCCTCAAGCCTTGTATTTTACGGCTGGGGCGAGCCCAAATACATTGTCGTAATGCTCTTTTCCATAGTATTTAACTATGTATTGGGGCTCATTATCGGCAAATATACAGGTATTGATAATAAGCACAGGGCAAAACCTATGCTTGTTTTATGCGTTTTTGGAAATCTGGCCTTGCTGGGCATATTCAAGTACACCGATTTTGTGCTGGATACGGTCAACAGACTGACAGCAGCGGGATTGACTCTGCCGGGCATAGCATTGCCTATAGGAATTTCGTTCTATACCTTCCAGACGATGTCCTACATTATAGATGTTTACAGAGGTAAGGTGGAGCCGCAGAAGAATCTGATAACCTTCGGAGCATATGTTGCTCTGTTCCCTCAGCTTATTGCAGGACCTATCGTGAGATATTCAGATGTAGCAGTAATGCTGGCGGGACGCAGGACCAACCTGGAACAGGCAGCTGAGGGCGTGCGCAGATTTATTATAGGCTTCGGCAAGAAAGTGTTGCTGGCAAACCAGATTTATGTCGTATGGATGGAGCTTTCCTCTATGGAAAATCTCAGTGTGGCAGCGGCATGGCTGGGGGCTGTGGCATTTACTTTCCAGATTTATTTTGACTTTTCGGGATATTCGGATATGGCCATAGGTCTTGGTAAGATCTTTGGATTTGACTATCTGGAAAACTTCAATTATCCGTATATCTCGCGGAGCATAACGGAATTCTGGCGCAGATGGCATATGTCCCTAAGTTCCTGGTTCAAGGAATATGTATATATTCCTCTTGGCGGAAACAGAAAAGGCATTGCACGCCAGCTGGTTAATATCTCTATCGTATGGATTCTGACAGGTTTATGGCATGGAGCCAGCTGGAATTTTGTCATGTGGGGTGTATACTACGGCATCATACTGATTGTGGAAAAGATGGGACTGCTTAAAGTACTGCAGAAGTGTCCTGCTGTTATCGGTCAGCTTTACAGCCTGATTCTGATAGTTATAGGCTGGGTGATTTTTGCCATAGATGACATGGGAATGGTGGTATCATACATCGGCATGATGTTTGGAAGCTCAGGATGCTTTACAGATGACGCTTTCCTTTACTTTATACAGAGCAGGGTATGGCTCCTGATTGCGTGCGTTATCGGTTCAACTCCTCTTCCAAAACTTGTTTGCAGCGCTGTGGCCCAGAAGCTGGCAGACAGGGAGCTCTTACTGAGTGTCCTTGAGACTGCGCTTATGATGGGAATTCTTGTGCTGGCCATTGCATTTCTGGTAAGCGGATCATATAATCCGTTCCTGTATTTCAGATTTTAGAAGGGGGAGGAATAATGAGATGAAACGAAGAAGTTTGATTTTAATATCAGCTGCGGCGGCTTTCCTTCTGGTTCTGAGCATAGGAACGCTGATTAAACCGGATGTTGACTTTTCTCCTGACGAGAACCGGTATCTGACACAGAAACCTGCTATAAGTGTCAATAATCTGCTTGACGGCAGCTTTGAAAGCACAAGCGAGGAATATCTTTCGGATCAGATAATAGGACGCCAGAAATGGGTGGAAATGAAGAGTCTGACAGAGGCTGCTCTTGGCATAAATGACATCAACGGTGTTTATCTGTGTACGGGCGGTCGTGCAGTGGAACGGGTAACCGAGGCGGATTTTGATCAGAAGAACTACCTTAAAAATCTCACACAGGCGGCCGAACTTGCCGATTTATGTGAGGAGCAGGGGATAAATGTCAATACAATGATTGTACCTACAGCTGCCTACGTATATGCTGACAGACTGCCGGATAACGCTCTCACTTTCGATGAAGACGAAGCCTTCAGAAAGGCGGGGGAGATTCTGGGCGACGGTCTGATTGATATAAGAAACAGCCTCATTGCTGCTAAGCCAAAAGAAGAGGTCTTTTTTAAAACGGATCACCACTGGACAGGTCGCGGAGCACAGATCGGGGCAGTTGAATTCCTTAAGGCAGCAGGAGAAAACTCAGGTGCGGAGGAAACCTCAAACCGCAGCCTGAAGACGCTTTCCTCGGAGTTCAGAGGCACTTTATACTCAAAAGTATTGCTAAAAACCATAGAAACTGATATTATAGAAACGTCGGCTGATGCGAGAAATGCCGATATAAAGGTGGAAATCGAGGGGAAAGAGTACAATTCACTATACTTCGATGAATACCTGGATAAAAAGGATAAATACGCCGTTTACTTCGGTGGAAACTACGCTGAGGTGGACATTACGACAGGCGCGTCAGAAGACGGGCGTACGGCAAAGGAAAAGTTGCTCATAATAAAGGACTCCTTTGCCAACTCAATGGTGCCTTTTCTTCTGGATGATTTTTCGGAAATAACCATGGTAGATACAAGGTTTTACCGTGGAGATATTTCCCGGCTTGCTGAGGACTACGACAGAGTGCTGCTTGTTTACAGCGTAAATAATTTCGCAAAAGAAAAAATGGTGTTAACAGGTTCACTGCTTAAGTAGCTCAGACAACTGACACAGCAGCAAAGACCGGAAAAGGAGAAATTAACAGATGATGAACGAGAAGGAGAGACAGGAAGCTGTCCGGGAAGAGAAAAAAGGGAATTTTGCGGCACTGTTGCCGATTATCGTGTTTCTGGTTCTGTTTATAGGAAGCGGAATCATCGCAAAGGATTTTTATGCTATGCCTACCATAGTGGCATTTCTTATAGCCCTTGCGGTTGCATTTGTGCAGAACCCTCAGCTCAGCTTCAATGAAAAGATAAGCGTCTGCACCAGAGGCGTAGGTGACGACAATGTTGTTACCATGTGCCTTATCTTCCTTACAGCAGGAGCTTTCAGCGGTGCTGTTACAGCCGCAGGAGGTGCTGACAGTACGGTTTATCTGGGGTTGTCTCTCATTCCAAGCCAGTTTGCAGTGCTGGGACTGTTCCTCATCGGCTGCTTTATTTCCATTTCCATGGGAACTTCTGTGGGCACTATAGTGGCACTTGCACCCATAGCCGTGGGCATAAGCGAGGCTACTGACTTTGCTTTGCCGTTGTGCCTTGGTGCGGTAGTATCAGGAGCCATGTTCGGAGACAACCTTTCAATGATATCGGATACCACTATAGCTGCTGTTCGCACTCAGGGCTGTGAAATGAGCGATAAGTTCAAGATGAACTTTAAAATCGTTCTTCCGGCTGCTATCGTCAGCGCAGTTATTTATTTCGTTCTGACCATGCACGGTTCCTCACAGGTGGAGCTGGGAGAATATAATATCTGGCAGGTGATTCCTTATATACTGGTTCTGGCAGGAGCAATCGCCGGAATCAACGTTTTCGTGGTGCTCATTGTGGGAACTGTGACCTCTGTAATTGCCGGTGTAGCTACCGGAACTATGGCTCTGGGAGAGATATTTACAAGCATCGGTGAAGGTGTTACTTCCATGTACGATATTACCGTGATTTCCATAACTGTAGCGGCTATTGCGGCTCTGGTAAGAGAATTCGGCGGAATAGATGCAATTCTTCATTTCATACATAAAAATACCAAAACCCAGAAAGGTGCACAGATAAGCATTGCAGCACTGGTTGCCGGAGTTGACCTGGCTACGGCTAATAATACCATCGCTATCGTACTTGCCGGACCTATTGCAAAGGAAATCAGCACAGAATACGATATAGACCCGCGCAGAACTGCTTCACTCCTTGATATTTTTGCATCGGTGGTGCAGGGGCTCATACCTTACGGTGCACAGCTGCTTTATGCGGCTGCAGCAGCAGGCATAACAACCTATGCAATCATACCGTATGTGTTTTATCCGATGCTCATGGCAGTATCCGCCATAGTGTTTATTTTTCTGATTAATAAAAAAGGAAAATAAGTATGGATTACGACATCAAACCAGGGAAATATCGCCATTTCAAGGGCAAAGAATACGAAGTCATAGGTGTGGCAACTCATTCTGAGAGCCTGGAGCCTATGGTGGTTTACAGACAGCTTTACGGAGAGGGAGGTCTGTGGGTAAGGCCTGCATCCATGTGGAACGAAACCGTTGAAAGAGACGGGAAAGTATATAAGAGGTTTACGCTGGTGGTGGAATAGTTTCAAATACAAAAAACGTCCAAAAGCATACAAAAAACGACCAAGATTTGCACCTTTTTTCAAAATGCATTGACGGGCATATTTTGACGCTGTAATATTCTCCTACAATTAATTACCAACCGTTTATTGGATTTGCAGGAGGTTATCAATGACAAAATATAAGCAAAACGAAAGAATTCCATTTACCGATGATTTGATGTTTTCCTTGGTTGTAAGGGACGAAAATATCTGCAGACAGCTTCTTGAGAGAATCCTGCCGGATGAAAAGTTTGGCGAAATCCGTATTGAAAGTGCAGAAGATGATTTATACGTGGAAACCCAGAAGTCCATCAAGTTCCCCTTAGGTGCCCATGGTGTGCGTCTGGATGCTTTCATAAAGTCAGACAATGCTTGGGCGGAAATCGAGCTTCAGACATACACCGGTGACCATATAGCCAAACGTTCACGATACTATCAGGCAAATATGGATCTGGACTTTCTAAATGAAGGACATAAATAGAAAGAGTTGCCACGCTCCTATGTCATTTTCATCTGCACATATGACTATATCGGTGCAGACCTGCCTGTATACTATTTTGAAAAATTTGACAGGCAAAACTGCTTGCAATTTGCTGATGAAGCGTATAGTATAATATTAAATACGGCTTGCTCACCGGAAAAGGTTCCTCAGCCTTTGAAAGCTCTCTTTGAGTACATTAACGACCCGACAAAGGGCTCAGGAGATGCGCTGGTGGAGGACATTGACAGACAGGTGAGCAGATTCAACACCGACGAATGGAGGCGCAGGCATATGACATTGCAGGAACTGATGGATAGAAACTACGAACAGGGCTTGGAACAGGGCCGCGCCGAGGGCGAACTGGAAGCAGCACGGAGGCTGGCTTACGCTATGAAAGCGGATAGAGAACCTGTAGAACGCATTGGTAAGTATACCGGGCTTTCTGTAGAAGAAATAGCAAAACTGTAGGGCGAAAACATAAAGACTATCAAAAATAAACAGCAAATAAAAGAAGGAAGCACCTCAAACCATGAGTGTAAGCTTCCTTTTTAGCATTATAAATGGATATGTACCTATAGAATGTCGAATCCAACCCACAGTGAAATCAGGTAGGAGAGGGCTGACATTACACAGCTGAAGGCGATGACCTTGGATTTGACCTTGCTTTCCTTTTCAAAGACGGCCATGGATATGATCCATGCGATTACAAGGGTTATAAGTGCGATGACGGTCATCTTGTTTATGATGCCCGCGTAACCCCTGAGAAGGAAGCAGAACACAGCGATAATTAAAACAGTAACTAAATATTTAAGCCAGCCGCCTCTGTTAAAAATCACCGGAATGAGCAACGCAGCCCATATAACACCCAGCAGCAGGCATTTAAGTATCAAAATTATAATGGCTTCCATAACGTATCCTTTCTGACAGTTTTTGCGAACACAGAATATTATATTTGATTTTCCCGTCGATTTCAATTACAATTATAGTATCTATTGATTTAATTTCAGGTTTTGTTTGGAGGAAAAAATATGGCACAGTTATATTATAGATACAGCACCATGAATGCAGGAAAGTCCATCGAGCTAATCAAGGTGGCCTACAATTATGAGGAAAGAGGCAAACATGTAATGACTCTTATTCCGGCCATAGACGACAGATACGGCATGGGTGTTATAACTTCCAGAATAGGCATCCAGAGGGAGGCCATGATTGTAAACGACGACACCAACATTCTGGAACTATTTATGAGAGAAAACGAAAAGAACACTATCGACTGCGTGCTCATCGATGAATGTCAGTTCCTTAAGAAGCACCATGTGCAGGAACTTGTGGAGATAGTAGACAGCTGCGGTGTGCCTGTGCTGGCCTACGGACTTAAAAACGACTTCAGAAACGAGCTCTTCGAAGGCTCATACTATATGCTCATTTATGCTGATAAGATTGAAGAAATCAAGACCATATGCTGGTGCGGACGCAAAGCTACCATGGTGGCCAGAGTTGTGGACGGCCAGTTTGTTAAACAGGGGCAGCAGATCGTGGTAGGAGGAAACGACATGTATGTTTCTCTGTGCCGCAAGCATTACAACGATGGAAGGCTGGGGCCTGACAAATAAAAAGGGGGACAGGTACATTGCAGACTAGAATGCAGACTGAAATGCAGAAAAACCAAAGCAGAATACATATAAAACTTATACTTTGCCTGGCAGTGGTGTTTTTAATTTTTATTGCCATGACGGGATTTGCAGCAGCTCAGACCAGAACAGGGACAGTAGCTACTACGGCGCTTAATCTGAGAAGCGGTCCGGGAAGCAATTATACTTCTCTCGGGCTGCTTTCAATAAACAAGGTTGTGACTATATTGGACGAGACATACGATACCAACGGGGACAAGTGGTATCATGTAATTTCACCTGCCGGAACGGAAGGATATGTTTCTGCGAAATTTATTGAAGTAAATAATGATGTGGATTATCAGTACGACAGTGATTTTGAGGCATATCTCACATCACAGGGCTTTCCTGAGTCCTACAAGCCTTATCTCAGGCAGCTTCACGCACAGTATCCTCAGTGGATATTCAAAGCCGCAAATACCGGTCTGGACTGGGAAAGCGTTCTCAGTGCAGAAAGCAGGATTGGCACATCTCTGGTGGCGTCCAGTTCTCCTGCTTCATGGAAATCCATGGCCGAAGGAGCATATGATTTCGATACAGGGAAATACATAGAATATGACAGCGGCGGATGGGTGTGCGCATCTCGGGAAATAGTGGCATACTATCTTGATCCGAGGAATTTCATCAATCCAGTAGGTGCTTTTCAGTTCCTGACTCATTCCTACGATGGCACCACCCAGACAAAGGAGGGACTGCAGAAGGTCATCAAAAACAGCTTCATGTCCGGTAGTTTTCCTGAGGACGGATATGATACCTATGCGGATGTTCTTATGGAAGCCGGGCAGATATCAGGAGTGAACCCATATGTACTTGCATCCATGATTCTGGTAGAGCAGGGTTCAGGCGGAACAGGCGGATGTATTTCAGGGACCGTAAGCGGGTATGAAGGATATTACAATTTCTTCAATATAGGGGCATACAAGTCCGGCTCCATGAGTGCGGTAACCAGAGGCGTATGGTATGCGTCACAGAGCGGCTCTTACGGAAGACCTTGGGACAGCAGATATAAATCCATAGTTGGCGGGGCCCAGTTCTATGGAGCTCAGTATGTGCAGCAGAATAAAAACACACTTTACTTCAAGAAATTCAATGTAATGAACGGGCAGTCAAGCGTGGGCACAGGACAATACATGACCAACATTCAGGGAGCGGAGAGTGAAGCCGCATCCTTAAGAAACGGTTACACAGATTCTTTGAGCGACCCTATAACGCTGATAATACCGGTATATAAGAATATGCCAACAGAGGCATGCGGAATGCCGGGAGACGGAAACAACAACAATTACCTTTCCAGTCTGTCTGTTGACGGCTTCAGCCTGACTCCCGAGTTCAGCAGATATGTGTCAGACTATGAGCTTGTAGTGGATAAAAGCACAAGCTATGTGAACGTAACCGCCAAGACAAGTTCTTCAAGTGCATCCATGACAGGTGCAGGTAAAGTTACTTTTACAGGAGACACTACGGTCATAAAGATTAAGGTGACTGCAGGAAGCGGAGAGGAAAGAACGTATTCCATCACGGTTTCCAAGGCTGAAAACGGTCAGAGCCAGCAAGGTGAAACCAAGCTTTCTTCGGCAAAATACACCTTCGATGACTGTGTACGAGGAATAGGCGAAAAGGTATCCTACAGTACATTTTTAAAGAACATTACGGTGACAGACGGCAGACTTGATGTGGTTAACTCATCGGGAACCGTCATTACTTCAGGCACCATGTCCACGGGAATGAAGGCCGTTCTATATAACAGCAAGGGCGAGAAACTCAGCGAGTACAGCATCGTTGTAAGAGGAGATACCAACGGGGACGGCAAAATCAATTCAGCGGATGCTCTTGCCATACAGAAGCATATAGTTGAAAGCCGCGAGCTGAAGAACGCATATCTTGATGCTGCAGATATAAACAGGGACGGCAGAGTGAACTCGCTGGACGTGCTTTATGTGCAGAAACACATTGTGGGAAGCTATACCATAAACGATCAGGCATAGGGGGATAGACAATGGAAAAGAGATATAACAGAGATTTTTCGAGAGTATTGACAACTGTTATAGTTGCTGTACTTGCAGTAATTTTCATTGCTGCAGGTTTTAGTGCAGATGCGGAAGAAGCTTTTGCGGCTTCTGCCAAGGTATCCCTCAGCGGCGGCGGTACAGTGGAAAAAGGCGACAGCCTTACCATAACTCTTAAATATTCGGGAGCGACTTTCGGCTCAGCAACTGCCAGGGTAACCTACGACTCATCCATTCTGGAATATACGTCCTGTACAGGGGCCGAGGCCAACGGTGGAGGCGGCACTGTAATCCTGACCATGGCCAACGGGTCAGGCGTGGAGTCGCTTTCCTGCAAGCTGAAGTTTAAGGCAAAGAAGGCAGGAAGCACATCTGTAAGCGTGTCAACCACGGACGTTTACAATATTGACCTGGAGGAGCTTTCGGCAGGCTCGGCATCTACTACTGTCACGGTAAAGAGCACAGCCGACAAGGCATCCACAAATGCAGATCTTTCGGCTATGAAAGTGTCATCAGGAACACTCTCGCCATCCTTCTCACCAAGTGTGACATCATATAAGGTGAAAGTGCCTAACAGCGTGACCACATGCACCATTTCAGCAGACAAGGCGGACTCAAAATCATCGGTGAGTGTAACAGGTTCGCCTAATCTTAAGGTGGGTGAAAATGTGAGAAAGGTCACTGTAACCGCAGAAAGCGGCAAGACAAAAACCTACACCATAACCATCACCAGAGAGGCGGCAGAGGGAAGTTCTTCAGGCGAAGGTTCATCAGGTGTGAGCCAGTCCGGAGAGCCGGTACAAGGCGGCGACAATTCCAATGATAAGCCTTCTGAGAACCAGCCTATTGAAACAGAAATCGGAGATACTACATATATCGTCTGCGAGGATTTTGAAAACGTGGAAATCCCGGAGACTTTCCGTGAAGATGCAGCCCCTTACAATGATAAGCAGATACCGGTAATCAGGAGCACAGAGGGCAATCTGGTGCTGGCACTTCTCAAACCTGCTGCATCATCCGGTGAAGGTGCAGAAACTGAGGCAGCCTGGTTTTTTTACAGCGAAAAAAGCAATAAATTCACAGCGAAGCATAGTATGACCGTAGATGAGATTTTTGCATATGGAAAGAGCATGTCAGACAACGCGGCATCTCCTGCAGGAGGGTCAGACTTATCCGAGGATGGAGAAAAGCAGAACTCAGCAGGTCTTGATGCAGATAAGATGATGTATCTGATTTTCGGAGGAACATTGGCACTCCTTTTAATAGCGGTTATTGTTCTGCAGATAGGTATCATGAAGGGCAAGAAGCGTTAATGAACGGTATATATTAATATAAAAAAACGCTCGGGCAGGGCGTTTTTTTAAAATCCAAAAATAAAAACCTGCAGGTTATCCATCTAATATACAAAGGGGCACGAAAGGAGGGGGAGCCGTGACGAGAGAAGAGTTCGCAGCACGGACCGAAGAAATAAGAATAAAGCTTTTCAGGACGGCTATGATTTACCTGGGGAATGAGCAAGATGCCCTTGAAGCAGTGGACGAGACAGTGTACAGGGGGCTTTGCGCTGTGAAAAAACTGAGGCAGCCGGAGTATTTTGATACATGGATGACCAGAATTCTCATAAACGAATGCTACAAGATGATACGCCGTCATAAGCGTGAAGAACTGACGGAAACCATGCCGGAGATTTCTCAGGAGGTTTTTGACCGGCTGCCCCTGAAGGATGCAATCGGAATGCTGCCTGAGGAACTGAGAGACATTGTGGTACTGCGCTTCTTCGGAGGATTTACCATGGCAGAAACGTCCATTATCCTTAAAATACCTCAGGGAACGGTGGCTACAAGGCAGCGAAAAGCCCTCGGACTGTTAAGGCTTGCCCTGGATGAGGAAGGCTGTGAAAAGGAGGTAAAATATGGATTACAGAGATAAAACCGACATAAGAATGAGTGAGTATGAGAAAATGCTCAATGATCTCGAAGCGGCGGTTCCGCCGGAACTGGAAAGTGTTTTTGACAGAGCTTCAGCAAGGGAAAGAAAACATCGCCAAGTGATGAGATTCGTAAAGCCGGCCGGAAGCATAGCTGCTGTTTTCGCCTGCTTCGTGCTCAGCGTAAACTTCATAACTCCGGTGGCACAGGCCTGCTCTAAGATACCTGTTTTAAAGGATCTGGCAGCGGCAGTTGACTTTTCAGGGTCTCTTTCCAGAGCCGTGGAAAATAATTATGTTCAGACCATAGGGCTTTCTCAGACTAAAAACGGAATAAAGGCGGATATTGATTATGTCATCGTTGACCGGAAGCAGGTGAATATATTTTAC
The DNA here is from genome assembly GCA_964619875.1 of uncultured Oscillospiraceae bacterium. GTDB lineage: Bacteria > Bacillota > Clostridia > Peptostreptococcales > Anaerovoracaceae > SUG1106. The sequence continues at coordinate 6,421 of CAZUFU010000024.1, read as the reverse complement.
CGACTGGAATACGAAAAGGAAGGCGAGGCCGGAAAGGACATGGAAAAAAATGAGAATACCCAACTGGCGGCTCTCATTGAAATAGGAAAAGATATGCCACCTCACGGCATTACATGGGGCAGCGGTACGGATGAAGAAGGCAAACTCAGGTCAGTCACCATAGATTTCACAGACAGCGATGTTCCGGAAACGATCCCACTTGTGCTTAAAGCAAAGGAAAGAGACACACAAACCTGGAATTACGCAGAGGATAATCTGGCAGTGTTCACCTTTACACTGAAAATAGATCCTTACTACACGGCTCAGGGCAGAACCATTGAACTGAATGAAGAACTGGACATTCTCGGACAGCATTTCACTCTGACCTCGGTTGATATTTATCCTACCCATCTGCAGCTCAATGTGGAAAGCGATGATGCAAACACCATGTGGCTTAAAAGTCTGAGTTTCTATGTGGAAGCAGCTGGTAAAGCGGGAGACAGCATGCTTGAAACCATAAACGGCGTAAGTGCCCTGGGAAGCAGGGATACGCCTGAGGTGATAGCCTTCAGAAAGGAAAGTCCTTGGTTCTTCGACACAGATAACCTTAAAATCGTCATTACAGGGGCAAGGCTTGCAGAAAAAGACATGGAAGGCATTAAGATAAAAGTGACAGAGCCCGATGCGGGGGTTATATCGGGAAGACTCCCGGATGGAGTACGTTTAGAGGAAATTTCAAGGCAGAAGAACGCTGATGGAAAACCGGATGTGGAAGTCATATTCAAGACGGTTAAAGGAATCGACGGAGGAAGCACTTTTGAAATCTATGAAGTATTTGAGAGAGAGTATCTTGACGGAGAAGGACGAGAAGGCTATATGGAAAGCTATACAGGCACAGGAGACGATGCAGAGTTTACCAGCACCCTCATTCTGGAAGACTACGCTTTTGATACCGTAACCGTATATCCTTGCTTTACCCACTGCTGGAAGGCAGGGCAGCCTGTGGAAATCACTGTAATGTCGTATGAAAGTTCGAAATAATATATTTCATATGACATCCGGTTTAGCGGATGAAAGAGAGTTCCAGGCCTTTTTTCCCTGCCATGTGTCAAGCAAATTAAGCCTGTCGTTTATACCATTCAAAATAGTTCTTTTGTTGAAGCTCCACGGCGGATTGATAAGAATAGGTCGAGGAGCATCCCCTGTGAGCCGGTGGATGGTAACGTGAGGCGGGATGAGCTCAAGACACTCAACCACCAGTGAAACATATTCCTCGATGGAGCCGAAGGGCTGATAGTCAGCGTATGCAGTCTCCATACGGGAACCTTTGACTACGTTCAGAAGGTGAAGCTTCATACCGAAAAGACCTTCTGATGAAGCCACATAGCGGACTGAATCCAGCATCATCTCACGGCTCTCACCGGGGAGACCGAGAATAAGGTGAACCACAGCCTTTATGCCGCGAGAACAGAGACGCTTCATGGCATCATCAAAGACATCCAGATCATAACATCTGTTAATAAGGCGGGCTGTTTCGTCATGAACAGTCTGCAGCCCAAGCTCGACCCACATGAAGTGGGTCTTGTTTATTTCAGCAAGAAGATCAAGAACATCTTCGGAAAGGCAGTCAGGACGGGTTCCGATAACAAGTCCTTTAATTTTGGGATTTGCCAGAACAGCGTAATATTTGGCACGCAGCTCCGATACAGGAGCGTAGGTGTTGGTGTGGTTCTGGAAGTATGCCAGATAACCGGCATCAGGCCATTTATCCGAAAGCAGGCGAATCTGATCGTCAATATCTGAGGCAAACTCACCGGAACCGCTGTCGGAACAGAAGATGCATCCGCCAACGCCTTTAGTGCCGTCCCGGTTGGGGCAGGTGAAGCCTCCGTCTATAGCCAGTTTGATGGTTTTGCTCCCGAATTCATTCTTCAGCCATGTGCTGATAGAGTGATAGCGTTGACCACCGTATAGATCCTTTAATTCTTTAGTGAATTCTTTGCTGATATTGTCCTTTTCCATTGAAAATACCCTTTAAATTTCCCTTGTTTTATGATATACTATATAATCTATATGATGAAATAAAACTTGTCAAGAAAGGAAAGCCACAATGGTTAAAGAGACAGAGCCGTGTACTGACTCAAGGTGTGAAAAAATTGAAAATATAGACCTTTTCCAGACACAGCCTGAGACTGAAACCGAAAAGAGAACAGTGCTTCTGCACTCCTGCTGCGGACCTTGCAGCACGGCCTGTATAGAAAGACTTTTGCCTGACTACAAGGTGACGATTTTCTTCTATAATCCTAATATAACGGATAGAGAGGAATATGAGCGCCGCAGAGAGGCCCAGATAAAGTTTCTTCAGGCATATAATGAGACGCTTTCCGAAGAAGACAGAGTGGAATTTATTGAAGGAGAATATCTGCCGGACGACTTCTTTGAGGTATGTTCCGGCTTCAGTAATGAACCGGAAGGCGGCAGACGCTGTACTGAGTGTTTCAGACTGAGGATGGAGCGAACAGCACAGGTGGCCCTTAAGACAGGCAATGCCATGTTTGGAACTACTCTGACTGTGAGCCCCCATAAGAACTATATGCTTATCTCAGCAATAGGTGCGGAGCTTGAGAGAGTTTACGGCGTGGAATTCCTGGATGTGGATTTTAAGAAAAAAGCCGGATTCCAGCGGAGCATCCAGATGTCAAAGGAGTACGGCCTTTATCGCCAGAATTACTGCGGATGCGTATATTCCATGCGCGCCGATGATAAAAAATGACAATTAATAAACTTCAAAGGAGGACTAGATTTTATGTCACAGTTGATTTTACCGAAGAACTATGAATCAGCAATCGATCTCATGGAAAGCCAGAGAGCAATCAAAAAAATTAAAGACTATTTCCAGCAGGAGCTGGCATACGGACTCAATCTTCGCAGAGTATCCGCTCCGCTGTTTGTAGATCCGAGAACAGGACTTAACGATAACCTGAACGGCGTGGAAAGAAGAGTTGATTTCACGTTGAAGGATATAGACGAACTTCATGTTGAAGTCGTTCAGTCACTGGCCAAGTGGAAGAGAATGGCCCTGGGCAAGTACGGAATAGAGCCTGGACACGGCATCTATACTGATATGAACGCCATCAGACGTGATGAGGAGCTGGATAATCTTCACTCCATATATGTAGACCAGTGGGACTGGGAAAAGGTAATCACCAAGGAGCAGAGAACAGAGGAATACCTGAAGGAAACTGTTACCACCATCTATAATGCGGTAAAGAACCTGGGAGACTATGTAAACAGACTTTACAGAAACATTCAGACAGAGATTCCTAACGAGATTTTCTTCATAACCACCAGAGAGCTTGAGGCAATGTATCCTGACCTTACACCTAAGGAAAGAGAAGATGCCATCACTAAGGAGCACGGTGCAGTATTCATCATGAAAATAGGCGGCAGACTGGCATCAGGTGAAAAACACGACGGACGTTCACCTGACTATGATGACTGGGAATTAAACGGAGATATCATCCTCTGGAACGAGGTCCTCGACAGAGCATTCGAGATTTCTTCCATGGGTATCCGTGTTGACTCAGAAGCCATGAAGAGACAGCTTGAAGCAGAAGGCTGCCCTGAAAGAGCTGAACTGGACTTCCAGAAAGCTGTTATAGAAGACAGACTTCCGTACACCATCGGCGGAGGCATCGGCCAGAGCAGACTCTGCATGTATTTCCTCAGAAAAGCTCATATTGGCGAAGTACAGGTTTCTGTATGGCCTGAGGATATGATAAAGGAATGCGAGGCTAACAATATTCACCTTCTGTAAGCCTTTCATGGGATCCGAACCGGATCTGCCGAATCTAAAGGAGATTTATGAAATATATCAATGTAATCATCGAAAACAAAAGCCGCCATACGGACAATTTCTTTACATACCGCACGGAATGTGATGATATTTGCGTCGGTGCCAAGGTAATGGTGCCTTTCGGACCTAAGGACCGTCCCAGGGAAGGCTTTGTATGCGAGATTACAGAAAATCCCGAATGTCCCGAAGATAAGATCAAGGATATTATTGAATTAAGAGAAAGAGAATCCCTCACAGAGGAGATTATAAAGACCGTAGTCTGGATGAAGCAGAGGTACGCTGTAAAATATTATGACGGTGTGCGCTGCTTTATACCGGGCGGTAAACCTGCCAGAGAAGGCAAGGAAAAGGAACCATATAAAGACATAGAAGGAAAGTATCAGCAGCCGGAGGCTCTCACTGATGAGCAGCAGAAGGCGGTTGATGAAATAGGAAGCGCAGTAGATGAAAACCATCAGGAGATATTTCTCCTTCACGGTGTCACCGCCAGCGGCAAGACGGAAGTATATATGGAAACCATCGACAGGTGCCTGAAACAGGGTAAAACGGCTATTATGCTTGTACCGGAGATTTCCCTTACAGGACAGATGATAGAACGCTTTGCCGGCCGCTTCGGCAAGGATAAGATTGCAGTGATGCATAGCAGACTGTCGCCGAGGGAAAGATATGATGAATGGCAGCGCATAAGGAGAGGCAGCGCACCAATCGTTATCGGCGCCCGTATGGGTGTGTTTGCGCCTCTCCGAAACATCGGCGTCATAATAATGGATGAAGAACATGAAGCAACATATAAAGCCGATATGACGCCAAAGTACGACACTGCAGAGGTGGCAGCCAAGAGGCTGCAGTATTACAGCGGCGTACTTCTGCTGGGAAGCGCGACTCCGTCTGTGACATCCTATCAGCGATGCAAAGACGGTATATATAAACTGATAGAGCTTAAGGAAAGATATAATAAGACACCTCTCCCTGAAATTAAGATTGCAGACATGCGAAAGGAACTCAGAGAGGGCAATACCACTATTTTCAGCAGCAGTCTTTATGACGCTGTGTCGGAGACCCTGGCTGCCGGAAAGCAGGTGATTCTCCTTCAGAACAGGAGGGGTTACTCCAACTTCGTTTCCTGCCGTGAATGTGGCAAGGTAATGAAGTGCCCTGAATGCGGCATTTCCCTGACATATCACAGACACAGTGATATGGGTGAGGCTATGGTGTGCCATTACTGCGGACGTCGGTTTCCGGTACCTGATAAATGTCCGGAATGCGGAAGCAGGTACATAAAGTATTTTGGAATTGGCACAGAGCAAGTGGAGGATGAGGTAAAAAAGTATTTTCCTCAGGCCAATACTGCAAGACTGGATCTTGATTCAGTCAAAAACAGAAAAGATCTTGACAGGATACTGAAAGACTTTTCTAAGAAGAAGACAGACATACTTATCGGAACACAGATGGTGGCCAAGGGCCTTGATTTTGACAATGTAGGTGTGGTTGGTGTTATTGCAGCTGACGTGACACTGAACATTCCTGATTACCGTTCAGCGGAAAGAACTTTCCAGCTGGTGACCCAGGTGGCAGGCCGCGCGGGACGGGGCAGGGAGCAGGGACTGGTAATCGTTCAGACCTATGATCCGGACAGCTATGCACTTACAGCGGCAGCTAATTATGACTATGAAGGCTTTTTCCAAAGAGAGACAGCGGTCCGAAATTTTATGGAATATCCGCCTTTTGGAGATATAATAATGGTGAATCTGACATCGCAGAGCGAGGAGACGGCAGCGGCTTGCGCGGATAGATGCAGACTATACATGGAAAAGGCGGAGAACATTAAAGTGCTGTCACCTAAGGTGGCTCTCAGCTTTAAAGGCAAGGACAGCTTCAGATATTATGTTCTGATCAAGTGCCCGAAGGGAGAAAGAAACCGCTGCGTATATTATCTTGACAATTTCGGCAGGATTCTGCTTAAGGATAAAGTGGATTGCACGGTAGGAATAGATGTGAATCCATACAGTTTTTATTAAAACGGAGGAATGAGTTAAATGGCAATCAGACATGTCGTAGTTGAAGGCGACGAAATTTTAAGAAAAAAATGCAGAGAGGTGACTGAGGTTACCGACAGAATAAAAATGACTATGGAGGATATGCTGGAGACCATGAGAGACGCTCACGGTGTGGGAATCGCAGGACCTCAGGTGGGAATAATGAGAAGAATGTTCGTAGCTGAACCTGAACCCGGAAGAGTTTACTTCATGATTAATCCGGTTATTCTGGAAAAGAGCGGCAGTCAGGTTGACGACGAGGGATGTCTCAGCGTACCGGGAATGATAGGTACCGTGGAAAGACCGGACTACATCAAAATAGAAGCCACTGACCTTGAAGGAAATCGTCAGGTATATGAATTCAGAGATTTTGACGCCAGGGTTATGTGCCACGAAAGCGATCATCTTGACGGAGTTCTGTTCACCGACAAGGCTACTAATATAAGAGATGCGGCTGATGAATATTACGATGACTACGATGATGAGGACGAAGAGTAATGAAGACAGTATTTATGGGAACTCCTGATTTTGCGGCAATCATACTTGATGC
>CAZUFU010000023.1:0-19733 GCA_964619875.1 uncultured Oscillospiraceae bacterium | reverse complement strand
ACATCATGGGTAAAATACACGACAAGACAAAGAATAACTTCAAAAAAGGCTCTGTGGAAATGCTTATGCTTCATATTCTGCAGGAAGCCGACTGCTATGGGTACGAAATAGCACAGAATATCAAGGAACGTTCGGGTGGACGCATCACCGTCCTGGAAGGATCAATGTATCCTATCCTTTATCGTCTGGAGGAAGCAGGCTTCATCTCCCAGTACGAAAAACTGGTAGGCAAACGCCGCACCAGAGTTTACTATCACCTGGAGGAAGCAGGAAAGGAACAGCTTAAATCCCTTCTCAGCGACTACAACGAGGTGAGAACAGGTATCGACATGATACTTGAATACAAAGCCGACTAGTCAAGTAAAATAGTTAATGCAAAATAAAAAGAGGGTTCCCGCAAAATCGGAAACCTTCTTTTTTTATTCCTTATCAGTCAAAAATGCTTTCCAGTATCCGAACAATCTCTTCAACTCGTATCGGTTTAGCAATAAAGCCATTCATACCACACTGGGCTGCTGTTTTACGGTCCTCATCAAAAGCATTGGCTGTCATGGCTATAATCGGTATAGATGCCTGTGCCGGGTTCTTCAGCTGTCGTATGCGTTTTGTAGCTTCATAACCATCCATGACAGGCATCTGAATATCCATAAGTACCAGATCATAATCACCTGGATTGGAGTCTGATACTTTTTCCAGAGCCTCCGCACCATTTTCCGCGGTATCTATATTGAAACCATATTTGCTTAAGATTTCTACTGCAATTTCCCTGTTCAGCTCATTATCTTCTACCAGAAGAAGCCGTTTATCTCTGAAACTATCTTCTGCATCAGCAGTCGGCAGGCTGTATTCCTTTTCATCTTCCTTCTTTCCGATAGAACTCAATAATGATTTCCTGATATCTGACATAAACATCGGTTTTGCACAGAAAGCTGTCACGCCTGCTGTTTTTGCCTCTTCTTCAATATCAGACCAGTCATAAGCAGTAAGGATTATTATAGGAGTATCGTCTCCCATTCTACGAATCTGACGTGTAACTTCTATACCGTTCATATCAGGCAGACGCCAGTCAATAAAATATGCATGGAATTCGTCATTCATCTCATGAGCCTGTTTTGCGCGGAAAACGGCCTCACGGCCCGACATAGTCCATTCAGACCTCATACCCACCTGTACAAGCATTTTTGTCACGCTGTCGCAGGTATTAATGTCATCATCCACCACCAGCGCCTTAAGTCCTGCAAGTTCTTTAATCTGCTCCACATTCCTGCGTTCTGATTGCAGCCGCAGTTCCAGACGGATAATAAATTCCGTTCCCTTGCCCTGCTCGGTTTCAACCTCGATGGTTCCTCCCATCATATCGATAATGTTTTTGGAAATAGCCATGCCCAGACCTGTACCCTGGATTCTGCTTACCGTGGAGCTTCTTTCTCTTTCAAAAGGTTCAAAGATTCTCTCCGCAAACTCCCGGCTCATACCGATACCATTGTCCTTAACTCGAATTTCGTACAGTCCTTTGCCCTCAGAATCATTATGAAGCTGTGCTACCCGGACTGAAACGGTTCCGCCGGGCAGTGTGAATTTGATAGCATTTGACAGCAGGTTCAGCAGCACCTGGTTCAGTCTGGTCTTATCGCAGTATACATCCTCATCCGTTACATCCTGAACATCCATATACAATTCCAGCTGCTTTGCGTAAATCTGTCCGCTGATGATGGTCTTGATATCATGGAGCATGTCCGAAAGATTTGCTTCCGTCTCATCCAGGTAAATCTTCCCGCTTTCAATCCGGCTCATATCCAGAATATCGTTGATCAGGCTCAGCAGATGGTTGCTTGAAGAAAGAATCTTCTCCAGATAATCCTTCACCTTTTCACTGTTGTCAACGTTGGCCAGAGCAAGAGTTGAAAAACCAATTACAGCGTTCATAGGCGTACGGATATCATGAGACATATTGGAGAGGAATGTGCTTTTTGACTTATTAGCCGCCTCTGCAATCTGCAATGCATCCTCAGCCGCTGTCTTTAGCCTGTTAAGCTCCTGATTGTTCTTCTGCTCGATTTTAACCAATTGATTTCTGCGCTGAATCATGCCAAAGCTGATAAATGCCAGAATAATAACAACAGCCAGAACCGACATAAAAATAATCATTATTCTTACGAATGAATTCATCATATTCATCGTGTTAGAAGCCACATGCTCTGCCGGAATCAGCAGCATCAGAGTCATATCAAACTGCTTCAGGGCAGTCAGACAGTAATAATACTCTGTATTATCAAGCAGAATATTCGTAGCAACAATTCCACTGCTTTCCAGCTGATCTCTGACCATCTGAAAATTCTTCTCACCAACGTATTCCACACTGTCCAGTGCCTTGAAGATATTTCTGGCTCCGATAATATCATCTTCTGCGTCATAATAGGCAATGATTCCATTTTCCTTGATAATATAAGTCGCTGCATGACCGCCATAGGACTCTGTTATATAATATTTTTTTAATGATTCGATTTCTTTGAGCAGAACAATATGGGTAAATCTTTCTTCCTCTGTACCGACAATAACCGGGTTGTCCAACTTCTGTACAAATGCCAGGAAAGTCCCTTCCACATTACTTGTTTCCGAAACAAAGGTATGGCGTTCATCCCCATCGGAGATACGGTTGATATCATCCCAGATGCCCTGTGCTCCTTCATTCAGATAAGCTGTACCCATGGCATCAAGAAACATCAGCCTGCAGCCGTAAAGATCCGTACGAAATGTTTTCTCCAGATCAGAAATGGTGTCCATCAGCTCTTTTTCATCATTGAAATTCTTTCCTTCTAACACACCGTCTATCCCGGTAATCAGGTTCCAGTGTGTTTCCAGTCCATATTCCAGGTTTGTCTGAATCTGTGAGCTGATCTGTTGCAGCTGCGAAGAACGTTCCTCAATGGTCTGCTCATTCATATAGGAGCGAATATATAAAACACCAAACCCTAGAAAAAGGATAAGCACAAGCGTACACAGTACGGGAATCATATATTGTTTTATCTGTTTCAATTTTGGCATTGTCATTTACCTCTTCTTGTAATTCTACTGTGTACACACCCGTTAGTCCTTAACTGAGTGTAATGTAGTCAGTCGGTGCTTCCAGCTGGCCGCCTTCCTCCATGAGGCGTTTGAAAACATATTCCTCAAAGTGGACACTGTCGATTTCATAGTTCTCACATCCAACCTCAGCCATGGCATCTACGATGTACCAGTCATAGTCGCTGCAGAGAAGTATGGAATACTCAGCTTTTTGATCTAATTCTTTCCCTGCCACGGTGATTGCATTAAGTGTGTAGCCGTCATCTGCCTTTGTTATATCCATTTCAAAACCGCTGGATACATACAGAGTGCTGTCATTGCACACAGCGCCTCTGTTGCCTGTCAATGCGAGAGTGTTTGAAACAAGATCAAAAAGCTGTTCACCGCTCAGACGGGCGATTACAGGTTTACCCACATCGTTGTTAATCAGATATCCCAGGTCCTTCTGTGTATATTCTCCCGCGTAGACGTCACTGCTGATATAGCATGCCTGTCCAAATACCATGTCCACATCCGCTTCCGCAAGCACGGTATTGTAAACAGCAGATGCAGCCTGATTACCATGTTCTGCTGTAAACTCATTGGAATAAGCCGTACCAATATTGGCTGCAACAGCGTCATCCGGCTTGCTGTCCGTCATCAGTTCATTGAAAGCTTCAAAAGCTGCTTTCGGCGTGTTGAGTTCGCCGGTGAGTATGCGTTGTACCACGTTCTGAGAAATGCTGAACATATCTCCGGAGGCCAGACGGATATATATCTTGTTGTCTTCTATGTATGGCTTGATGTTGTCCAGCTCCGGCAGCAGCTCCAGAGTTACACCCTTGTTATATGGAATCATGTTTTTACCATAGGTAATGCAGCTCTGACCTTCCTGATTCAGCATGGCTTCCATAATCCTCAGAAGCAGTTCCTCACGTTCCGGATCTTCCATAGCCTTCTTGCTGGCAGCCACGTGGAAAGACGGATAAGTCAGATACCAGTTTTCTTTCTCCGTGTCGCCGAAATATGGAAGTAAGATGGATCTGTCTCCTTCACGACCCGGGAAGGCAATCACATCCGTGCCTGTGCCGCGATACATGGCCAGCTTGCCGGCAGTATAAAGTTCCTTTGGATTCTGATTGGTCATCTTGGTTTCTGCTTCTCCAAGGCCGGTCTTTTCCTTCATGTCAAAGAATTTCTCAAATACAGGCATCCATACTTCTTCGGAAAGCTGATTAGTGGCACCGCTTTCGTACTGCTGTCTCCACTCCCGGCCTTCCATGGACAGAAGCTGCGAAATACCAAAGCCCTGCAGCACTTCCATACAGGTATAGTCCGAACCAAAGTCTGAACAAAATCCCTGAATACCCAGCTTTTCAAAAGCCTCACATGCTGCAATAAAAGAGTCATAATCAGTAGGAATGTCTATGTTATGCTCCTTAAAAAGAGTCTCATTGACGATAATGCTGTCTACATCTGCGCATGCCGGCAGCCAGTTGACAGTACCGTCATCATAGGTATAGTTTTCAAGATAGGTGCCATAGAATGTGGCTGCCAGTTCTGAATCCCCCAGATCATACAGAAGATCCTTTATAAGAACGGCATCCTTCAGAGAAAACCGGCGTACGGTCAGAATATCCGGCAGATCATCGTGATCATTCAGATAACGGTAAAAATCTGTGGAGTTGGTGGCTAAAGTAAATTCAAACTCAACCTCCGGAAATGCATCACACAGATACTGGGTGTAGTTTTCCAGAAGCTGTGTTCCCCACATTGCGACTGTAACTTTTTCTTTTGCTTCGTTGCTTTTGGTTTATTCCCCGCATCCTGCCAACAAAGTCACGGTCATAACCATTATCAGCAATATGCTTAATACTTTTTTAGTCTTCACTATTCTTTTCCTTTCCTGCAACATGTCTGCTGCTATGTAACACATAATTACCAGACGACAAATATCGTTTTAATAGTATAATCAGTTCATTATACCGCACAACTTTATGTCAAGTAAAGCATTTTATAAATAAAAATCGCCAAGCCATTGATTTACTAAGCTTGACGATTTTTATTCTGGAGCTGTTGAGCAGACTTGAACTGCCGAACCTCTTCCTTACCAAGGAAGCGCTCTACCGACTGAGCTACAACAGCACATACGGACGCAGGCAGCTGGTGCAACCGCCCACGCACTATATAATAACATTATTTTTCGAGATATGCAACTATTTTCTTTTTAATTCTTTGCAAAGCGTTGTCTATTGATTTTGGCGACTTTCCCAAAGCATCGGCAATCTCAATATAATTTTTGCCTTTGAGCTTTTCTACCCATACTTCTCTTTCAAAGCGGCTGAAAATCCCGCTGTCATATGCTTTGAGATATTCCACAACCTCCTGAAGGAGCAACAGTGCTTCAGGATCGTTATCCATGGATGCCTGCAGGATGTCACCTACAGAAATATCCTTAGTATCGTCGTCCACTTCCTTGCTGAGAGATACAGACTCATTAAGAGGTTTATGTCTCTTTCGGTTGGCCTTCTTAATTGCAGAAAGAATCTGGCTGTTCACACATGTATCAGCAAAGGTCTTGAAGGCTGCCTGTTTGTCTGCATCGAAACTCCTGATAGCCTTAAACAGTCCTATCATGCCCTCCTGCACCACATCCTCGCTGTCAGCACCGGTGATGTAATATGTCTTTGCCTTGTTCTTGACCAGCCCCTTGTACTTTTCGATGAGAATTTCCTCGGCGGTTTCACTGCCTTCCTGAGCCATTCTTACCAGCTGTTCGTCGGTGAGAATGTGCAAACGGTTAATTTCCATCTCTCTGTTTTCTTACCTCGTAAATTATTACAGCCGCTGCATTGGATGCGTTAAGAGATGTGATTCGTCCCAACATAGGCATGGAAACCACAAAATCGCATTTTTCCTTAACCAGCCTGCTTATGCCGAAGCCCTCGCTGCCGATTACTACGGCAAGCTTTCCTTTCAGGTCAGCTTTGTAATATTCCTGACCGCCCATATCGCAGGCGGCTACCCAGATGCCTCTTTCCTTGAGTTCCTCTATTGTCTGAGCAATGTTAGTCACCTTGACACAAGGCATGTATTCAATGGCTCCTGCTGAAGCCTTTGCCACAACCTCCGTCAGACCGCATGCACGGCGTTTCGGTATGATTATGCCATGAGCACCTGCACACTCGGCTGTACGCATGATTGCCCCCAGATTATGAGGATCCTCCAGATTATCAAGTATGATTATGAAAGGTTCTTCTCCTCGTTCCTCTGCAATTCGGAAAATATCGTCAAGCTGGGCATATGCATAGGCGCTTACATAGGCGCAGACTCCCTGATGTGCCTGCCCCGGAGCCAGTCTGTCCAGAGCTGACTTCTCTACCTTCATAACGGGAATACCCCGTTCTTTGGCAAGAGCGAGGATTTTTTTCATAGAACCGTCCTCGGCGCTTACCATAAGCTTGTCTATGTCTCTGCCGCTTTTCAAAGCTTCTGTTACCGGATTGCGGCCCACTATTATATTGCTTTTTTCTTTTTCCTTTTCCTTCGCCATTACTTCTCTCTCTTGTACTCAAAAAACTGATACTTAATGCCGTGCTCCTCATGCAGCTCACTTTGCCATGCAACCTTATAATCCGGCAACTCATCCGCATTTTTAATAAAAGCATCAGCTTCAAATTCTTCGTAGATTTTAGTTATGAAAAGGCTGTCGCACTCTTCCATAAGTTCATTATAAAGGATTGCACCGCCGATAATCATCACCCCGTCAGCAGGGAATTCTGCACACTTCTCACGAAGTTCCTCCATACTGTGGACTATAACACAGCCTTCCTTTTCATAATCAGGATTGGCCGTCAGTACTATGTTGGTTCTTCCCGGCAGAGGTCTTCCTCCCGGCAGGCTTTCCAGAGTTTTTCGTCCCATGACAACAGCCTTGCCAAGGGTTCTTTCCTTAAAATATTTCAGGTCGCCGGAAAGATGGGTCAGGAGTTGTCCATCCTTTCCTATTCCCCAGTTTTTGTCCGCTGCCACAATCATATTCATAGGCTCTGTCTCTCCTTTCGGATTTTTACTAAATAGCAATAGGGATGTTCAGTATCTGCGGATTCTTCTGATAATCCTCCACGATGATATCATCCGTGGTAAAATCGTAAAAGTTCTTTATATCAGGATTGAGCCTGAATTTAGGTGCAGGATACTGCGGCCTTTCAATAAGTTCCTTTATAATCGGAACATGTCTGTCGTAGATATGTGCATCGGAAATTACGTGAACCAGTTCTCCCGGCACCAGGCCGCTTACCTGCGCAAACATGTGAACAAGCACAGAATACTGCACCACATTCCAGTTGTTAGCCGCCAGAATATCCTGAGAGCGCTGGTTGAGTATTGCGTTAAGCTTGTTGCCCGTAACGTTAAATGTCATGCTGTATGCACACGGTTCAAGGTTCATTTCTGAAAGATCATCAAATTTATATATGTTAGTAAGAATTCTGCGAGAATAAGGTGTGTTCTTAAGCTGCCAGAGCACATTGTCCACCTGATCCATCTCTCCCTGAGCAAACTTATATTTCACTCCCATCTGGTATCCGTAGGCTTTGCCGATGGAGCCGTCTTCATCGGCCCATTCATCCCAGATGTGAGGCTTCAAATCCTTGATATTGTTGGATTTTTTCTGCCATATCCAGAGGATTTCGTCAACTGCGGATTTGATAGCCGTCGGCCTTAAGGTCAGTGCAGGAAACTCCTCAGACAGGTCGTACCTGTTCACCACACCAAAGGTCTTAATCGTATGCGCAGGTGTTCCGTCTTCCCAACGGGCGCGAACCGTCTGACCTTCCGAGGAAAACCCTTCCTTTAAAATTTTCTCACACATATTGACGAAAAGTACATCTGTTTTACTCATATCATTCTCCTTTCCCGATAATCCGGAAAGCTTCCGATATTATCTCTTCCAGCCTTTCCACTCTGCCCTCCAGATGAAGATAACCTATCAATGCTTCGAAGGCCGTGGCATACTTATAATCCATGGCATCTGCATTCTTTGGCTTTGAAGCTGTTTTATGATTACGTGCCCGTTTTGCGATGTTCATCTCCTCATCGCTGAGAAAGCCTGAATTCATCATGGCTTTAAGTGCTATTGCCTGACCAGCTGCCCTGACATATCGTACCGCCCGTTTATGCAGTGCGTCCACGTGTGCTCCGTAACTGACACTTTCAGAACCGTCACAGCTTGTCTCAAGAACGTGTTTTCTTACATATATTTCATAAACGGCGTCGCCAATATAGGCGAGCGCCGTCGTGTTTATGGTTTTAGGATTTAATTTTGGGTTCATATATAGGTTTACTCCTTGATTACCTGTACACCCTGCGGAGTATCCTTAAGAATCAGGCCCTTTGCCTTGAGGATATCTCTAATTTCATCTGCTCTTGCGAAGTTCTTAGCCTTTCTTGCCTCCTGACGCTCATCAATGAGAGCCTGAATCTCAGGGTCTATTTCAACTTCCTCTTCCACATCCTGCTGAAGCAGTCCCAGTACAGTTGTAAGTTCCATGAGAGTGTCAAGAGCCTTTTCAGCAAACTCCTTGGAAGCTCCGTCCTTAACGGCAGTATTTATAGCGGTAATCAGTTCGAAAACTGCCGCAATAGCGTCTGCTGTATTCAGATCGTCGTCCATGGCCTCGATGAATTCCTGTCTGTACTTGTCGAATCCTTCAAGCTTTGCTTTTTCCTCTTCGGTCATGGTACCGCTGCCTGATGCGATGAGATGCTTCAGGTTTGACTTGGCATTTCTCATTCTCGTAAGAGAATTCTTTGACTGGGTCAGTATCTCCTCGCAGAAATCAATAGGTCCTCTGTAATGCCCGTTGAGAATAAGGAATCTAAGAGTTTCGCCATCGTAAACCTGCAGCAAATCTCTTACAGTCTTGAAGTTGCCTAATGATTTGGACATCTTGGTTCCGTCAACATTGATGTAACCGTTATGCATCCAGTAACGAGCAAAGCAGCAGCCGTTATGAGCTTCCGACTGAGCTATTTCGTTTTCGTGATGTGGGAACTGCAGGTCAGCACCGCCTGCGTGAATATCTATGGTTTCACCCAGATACTTCTTGGCCATTGCTGAACATTCGATATGCCAGCCCGGTCTTCCCATACCCCACGGTGACTCCCATGCGATTTCGCTGTCTTCCTTTCTGGCCTTCCAGAGAGCAAAATCCAAAGGATCTTCTTTCCTTTCGCCTACTGCGATTCTGGCACCGGCGATAAGATCTTCTATGTTCTTGCCGGAAAGCTTGCCGTAGCCATCGAATTTTCTGGTCCTATAGTAAACGTCCCCTTCAGATTCATAAGCGTATCCTTTTTCGATAAGGTCCTGAACGAATCTGATTATGTCGTCTATTGTCCTGGATACCTGAGGATGAACTGTCGCTTTTTTCACATTGAGTGCAGCAGCATCTTTATAATATTCTTCGATGTATTTTTCGCTGACCTCAGGAGCAGAAATCCCCTCCTCCTTGGCCCTGTTTATAATTTTGTCATCTACATCAGTAAAATTCTGAACGAATTTTACCTTGTAGCCTCTGTATTCCAGATACTTTCTCATTGTATCGAAAACAACGAAAGGTCTGGCGTTTCCTATGTGGAAATAGTTATAAACTGTAGGTCCGCAGACATACATCTTAACCTTTCCTTCTTCAATAGGAACAAATTCCTCTTTTTTTCTGGTGAGCGTATTATATATCTTCATCTTGCTTTCCTTCCTTCTGGTTTTTCTCCCGTATAACCTCCATAAGGGTCTCTTCCAGGTTGGATGCGCCTGCGCAGTCTATACATCCGGCTTCAATCTTATGGGTGGTCTGCAGTATTTTCTCAAGCTCCATCACGCGCTTGCGCAGACATTCTATCTCTACAGCTATAGGGTCCGGCAGGTCTACCTGATTCAGGTCCTGAGTTGTGCTCTTGCCGTTTCTCTTTACGATGGTTCCCGGTATGCCCACTACCGTACAGTTAGGGGGAACTTCTTTAAGAACTACTGAGCCGGCTCCGATTTTTACATCATCGCCCACCTTAAATGGTCCCAGAACTTTGGCCCCGGAGCTTACCACAACTCTGTTGCCGATGGTCGGATGACGTTTGCCTGTATCTTTGCCCGTGCCACCGAGAGTAACACCCTGATATATGGTCACGTCATCTCCCACCTCTGCAGTTTCTCCTATTATTACCGCCATACCGTGGTCGATAAAGCAACGCCTTCCTATTTTGGCACCGGGGTGAATTTCAATGCCCGTAAGCCAGCGGGCCAGCTGAGAAATGATTCGTGCAAGAAGCATCATATTATGTTTGTAAAGCCAGTGAGCAGGACGATGAAATATTAAAGCCCATATTCCCGGATAACAGATCAGAACCTCGAAGCCGTTTCTGGCGGCAGGGTCCTTTTCTACCATATTTCTTATGTCCTCTCCGACTTCTCTAAAAAAAGCCATCTGTGATTATTCCTCCACAATGCTTATAGTTTTTATTACCTGTCTTTCTCTCGGACAGTCGCTCCAGTCCCTCTTTACACTTACGATTCTGTCAGCAGCGTCCATTCCCTCGGTAATCTTGCCGAAGGCAGCATACTGGCCGTCAAGATGAGGAGCCTTGGCAACCATAATGAAGAACTGTGAACCGGCTGAATCAGGATCCATCGCTCTTGCCATGGACATTACACCTCTGGTATGCTTAAGGTCGTTCTTTACTCCGTTAGCTTCAAACTCTCCCTTGATAGTGTATCCCGGACCACCTGTACCGTTTCCCTTAGGACAGCCACCCTGTATCATAAAATCAGGAATTACTCTGTGAAAGGTAAGTCCGTTATAAAAGCCTTCGTTTACAAGTTTCTCAAAGTTTGCAACTGTAATAGGCGCAGTTTCAGGATAAAGTTCTCCCTTCATAACATCGCCGTTTTCCATTTCAATGATTACCTTTTTCATTATATTCTCTCCTAGTATAATCTGATTGTTTTCTTTATAAGCTTTCCTATATATACCACAGAAATCCTCGGGACAAACCATGGTTTTTCGGGCCTGCTCAGTTATTTTTCTGCATTGACGATAGCGATAGCATCAGCAATGGCTTCGCCCACTGTCTTTTCGCTCTTGTCCGCATCACGTCTCAGCTTGTATTCTACAATTCCCTCAGGTGCGCGCTTGCCTACAGTAATTCTTACAGGTATGCCGAGAAGATCCGCGTCCTTGAATTTTACGCCCGGTCTCTCGTCTCTGTCATCCAGAAGCACTTCCACCCCTGCAGCCATAAGTTCTCTGTATATTTTTTCTGCAGCAGCATCCTGTGCCTCATCTCCCGGCTTTACCTGTGTTATTATCACATGATAAGGTGCCACGGACATAGGCCAGATAATGCCGTTCTCATCATGGTTCTGCGGCATGTCAATTATAGCCTGGAATGTACGGGAAATACCGATTCCGTAGCAGCCCATCCAGATTAACTGGTCCTTCTGGTTCTCGTCCTTGTAAACAGCCTTCATCGGCTCTGAATACTTGGTACCCAGTTTAAAGATCTGTCCTACCTCAACACCTCTTGCATGGCGCACCGGCGCTCCGCAAATCGGACATGGATCTCCCTCTTTAAGTGTCTTTAAATCAACTATCATGTCGCCTTCGTAATCTCTGCCGTAGTTCACATTGATATAGTGGTGGTCTGTCTCGCATGCTCCTGCACACATATTCTTAAGTCCCGGCAGTTCGCTGTCTACAATTATCTTGCAGTCATGCAGATGCATAGGTCCGGTGAAACCTCCCACGCATCCCGTGGCAGCAGACATTTTTTCCTCGTCTGCAAATTCGATGGCATATTCCGGAATATTCAGAGCGTTGACCAGCTTAGTCATGTTAAGTTCCCTGTCTCCGCGGATAAATACTGCAACATAACCGTTTTCTTTTCCTTCTGCATCGTAGGTTACAAACAAAAGAGCTTTGATAGTCTGCTTCTTGTCCAGCTTGAGGAAATCTGCAACCTCATCTATTGTCTTTGTCCCCGGAGTATATACCTTTTCCAGAGGAAGCATCTCCACGTCATCCTGAGGTGCGGCATCCACACAGGCTGCCTTTTCTACAGTTGCTGCCAGGTCGCAGTGGTCACAGTAGGCTATCTCTGATTCACCGTATTCGCAGAGTGCTGTAAACTCGTGGGAATTAGAGCCGCCTATGGCTCCGGTATCAGCCTCAACAGGACGGAAGTTCAGTCCGCAGCGGGTAAATACGTTGCTGTATGCTTCGTACATCTTGTTGTAGCTTTCGTCAAGTCCTGCTGCATCCTTATCGAAGGAATAATTGTCCTTCATAATAAAAACTCTTGAGCGCATCATGCCGTATCTCGGACGAGCTTCATCTCTGTACTTGTCAGAAATCTGATAGAGCATGCGAGGAAGCTGTCTGTAGGATGTCACGTCGCTCTTTACTATGTCGGTAAAAACTTCTTCAGCTGTCGGTCCCAGACAGAATTCTCTGTCATTTCTGTCCTTTAATCTCCACATTTCAGGTCCGTAAGCATCCCATCTGCCCGATTCCTTCCAGAGTTCGGCAGGCTGTACACTCTGAGTATATATTTCCTCTGCACCCTTGGCATCCATTTCTTCTCTTACAATATTTTCAATCTTGCGGATGGTTCTCCAGCCCATAGGCATATAGGTGTAAACACCTGCAACGGTTTTCTTAATCATCCCTGCTCTCAGCAGAAGGATATGACTTGGAATCTCCGCTTCCGTCGGAACCTCCCTCAATGTTTTAAAATGCATCTGTGATAATTTCATCTTGTTTTCTTTCCTCCGATTATCTATTGTCTGTAAAGTATGCAAACTGCTTCGCAGGCTATTCCCTCGCAGCGGCCCACAAAACCCAGTTTTTCGGTAGTGGTGCCTTTTACGTTCACTCTCTCAATTCCAATCCCCAGTGTATCCGCAATATTCTTTCTCATTGCGGGTATATATGCAGCGATTTTAGGTTTCTGGGCTATCACCGTAATGTCAGTGTTTCCAACAGTATAGCCCGCATCGCTTATTAACGATTTTACTTTTTCCAGAAGTTTGATGCTGGAAATGCCTCTGTATTTTTCGTCAGTGTCAGGAAAATGCTTTCCTATATCTCCAAGGGCAGCTGCACCCAGCAAAGAATCCATCAAAGCATGCAGGAGCACATCGGCATCGGAATGCCCCAGAAGTCCCTTTTCGAAAGGTATTTCCACACCTCCGAGGATCAGCTTTCTTCCCTCTGTAAGCTGATGAACGTCATATCCTGAACCTATTCTTATATCTCCCGTTTCCATCCTGGGAAGGTCCTCCCTTGTCGTTATCTTTATGTTTGCGTAGTCGCCTTCTGCGAGAGCCACGTCTGCACCCAGTCTCTCAACCAGAACCCCATCGTCAGTTCCGACGAAGCCTTCCTGATCAGCCAGGCTGTAGGCCCTTCGAATCAGTTCTGTTTCAAAACCCTGAGGTGTCTGCACGCAAAAAAGGCTGCTCCGTTCCAGAGTCACCGATGACGTTCCCTTCACATTCTCCGCCTGTCTTACCGTGTCCTTTACAGGTACACAGGGCACGCAGGCTCCTTGATTATATGCTCCTTCGATTATCCTGTCAATAACCTGAGCAGCAACAAAAGGTCTCGCACCATCGTGAATCAGAACCAGCCCTTCATCTGTCCTGTCAAGACATGCTCTCACCGAGTCCTGGCGCTGTTTCCCGCCGATTACCACTGCGTTCATCTTGTCAAATCTTTCGCAGATCCGGCTGCACAGTTCCATATATTCTTCTGAAGATGCCACTATTAAAGCATCCACCATAGGATGTTCCTGGAAAGGCTCAATTGCCCTTTCCAGAACCGTACTGTTTTCTATTTTCAAAAACTGCTTAGGCAGGTCGCCGCCAAAGCGTGTACCACGCCCGGCGGCAACTATAACTGCCGTTACTTTTTTCCCTTTATACACTGGCTTTTACCTACTTTATTTTACCGAAAATCATTCTGCCGGCTGCAGTCTGCAGCACACTTGTGACATTGATATCCACAGTCTGACCTATCTGCTTACGTCCGTCTTCCACTACAATCATAGTTCCGTCGTCAAGATAGCCGATAGCCTGGCTGTGATCCTTTCCCTGTTTGATGAGAGCCACCGTCATGGTTTCTCCCGGTATTACCATAGGCTTCAGTGCATTGGCAAGTTCATTGATGTTAAGCACAGGAACACCTTTGATTGCAGCAACCTTGTTGAGGTTAAAGTCATTGGTTACGACCTTGCCCTTCATTATCTGGGCCAGCTTAAGCAGCTTTACATCCACTTCAGGGATTTCCTTCAGGGCTTTTTCTGAATCGGTGTTATAAATCTCGATGCCGTATTCCGTCTGTATCTTGTTGAGAATATCAAGTCCGCGACGTCCTCTGTTTCTCTTCAGCCCATCTGATGAGTCCGCAATATGTCGAAGTTCCACCAGTACAAACTCAGGAATTACTACAGGACCTTCCAAAAATCCCGTCTTCATTATCTCCAGGATTCTGCCGTCTATTATTACGCTGGTATCCAGTATCTTCGGCACTCTCTGTGATTTTTTATCCTTGGCACTATAGCCGTAGCTGTTTTCTTCGGCAGCAGCTTTATTCTGCTGTGCACGCTTATTTAACGAATACAGGGCCAGCAGTTCTGCACCTTTTTTACTTCCGATTACAGAGCCCAGGAAAGCCATTGCAGCATAAAGAAGTACGGTTACAGTCAGATAGAGAGATTTCTGAGTGATTACATCCTGATATATCTGTGTGAGCAGATATGCAATAATCAGCCCCAGAATCAGCCCTACAGTACCGCCAACCAGAGCGCTTGGAGAAATACCCTGCAGATCGTTTTCAATGGTATCCGCAACTTTTCTGCTTTTTCGCGTAAGCGCAGGAGCTATCCGGTAAAAAAATAATCCAAAAATAAAGACGAAAAATATTCCGATCCATAGCTGCTCACTCTGGGAAAATCCTCCCTCAGCTACGGGACCGCCTGCTTTTTCAAGCATGTAACGTGAGAGCTCGAAAGCCTCGTATCCGATCAGTCCTCCCAATACGGTAAAAAAGCCTCTAAAAAGTCTTCTGAACATTTCTTCTTCCTCCTTTCCTTTCAGATTTTACAGATATTCCGTGGCGTGCCGTCAAAGCTAAAATATTCAGCATAGCTCCACGGCCTCTTCGATGACCTTTTTTGCCTCGTCAGAGGTAATGTCCATAGCCAGCATCATTTCACTCACCAGAATCTGATGTGCGTTATTCAGGAGCTTTCCCTCCCCCGAAGAAAGGCTTTTGCGCCTGTCCATACGCATAAGATTGCGCACGACTTCCGCCACCTTCATGATATCACCGCTTTTAAGCATTTCCATGTTATCGCGATAGCGCCTGTTCCAGTTGCTGTCCATCTCTGAGCTTTCCGCGCCAAGAAGTTTGACTGCATCAGAAATAACTGCCCTGTCAGCAACCGGCCTTATTCCGACTGCTGTTTCAGAATCAACGGGAATCATTACGTTAATTTCACTGCAAGGCAGCTTGAAGATGTAGTATTTTTTCTTTTCGCCGAGAATTTTCATTTCCTCAACGCCGCAGATTACACCTGCGCCGTGCATCGGATAAACAATTTTATCTCCTGCGGAAAACACGATACAGTACCTCCATTTTATATCTGTATCCATAGTATAAAAGAATTTATAGCCTGATGTCAAGAAAAGCCGCAAAATTTATTATGTTATCACATACTTTTCACACTGTCAATATAAACTTAAATTAAAAATTACATAGTAATTATGGTTAAAATGTTGTAAACTGTTTACTAGAAATTATTACGTAAGATAAATAAAATCTACAGGAGGGTCACCATGTACAAAATTCTAGTTGTAGACGACGAACCCAAGATTCGTGAAGTAATCAGAGAATATGCCGAATTCAGCGGCTTTGATGTTACAGAAGCTGAAGACGGAATGAGTGCCGTAGGTCTCTGCAAGCTCAACGATTACGACCTTATAATTATGGATATTATGATGCCGAAGCTTGACGGTTTTTCGGCATGTAAAGAAATCAAGAAGATCAAAGATATTCCTACAATCATGCTTTCAGCAAGAGGCGAGGAATATGACAAGCTGTTCGGTTTTGAGCTGGGTATCGACGATTATGTCGTAAAGCCTTTCAGCCCAAAGGAGCTTATCGCCAGAATCAACGCTGTTCTTTCAAGGCGCAAGAGCTCATCCGTACCGACTCAGCAGACTCTCAAATTCGGAGGTCTTGAAATCAATATTGCTGCCAGAACCGTTACCGTAGATGGCAAAAAAGTTGAACTGACGCCTAAGGAATACGATCTGCTGTTTTATCTTGTGGAAAATAAAAACATTGCTCTGTCGAGAGACAAGCTTCTCTCAGATATATGGGGATATGACTTCTTCGGTGATGACAGAACTATCGACACCCATATCAAAAATCTCCGGAATAATTTAGGGCCTTACAGAGATTATATTGTAACGCTCAGAGGGGTAGGCTACAAATTTGAGTACGAAGGTTAAATTTGACCGGAACAGTATAAAGTTCAGGCTGTGGCTCTATTTCCTGTCCCTGGTAATAGGCATTGTGGCTCTCATATGGGTTCTTCAGATTTTTCTTCTCAATAACGGATATGAGGAAATGAAGATAAAAGAGGTGGACAAAATCGCTTCATCCATATACCACTCCTATGTGCGAAACGACGAAAACCTGACTCAGAGCATCCAGGAACTTTCTGTGAGCAATGACTTCTACGTAATGATGGAGTCAGGCGGCACACTGCTTCTGTTTACTCCTGAGCAGGAAAACATAATTCCCGTATACAGGTACCAGAATCAGATCCCAAAACTGAAGAAAATGCTTCAGCAAAGCAAATCCGCCTCTGCGCCTGTATCTTTCAAATTCAGTACAACTTTTGAAAAATACAATACTCTGGCCTATGGCAGGTATATGGATCGTACTCCCGGTCAGGAGGTTATACTGTATATTTTCTCACCGCTGTATCCTGTAACATCGACGGTAAACATACTGAAGACTCAACTGCTGGGCGTAACTACCATCATACTTATTCTGGCGTTTTTCCTCATAACATACTTCGCATCCAGGATTTCACGACCTATCAAGAGCATTACGAATACAGCCAAGCGCATGGGTAAGGGAGACTATAATGTAAAATTCGAGGGCAACTCTTATTCGGAAATAAATAATCTGGCGGATACCCTCAATACTGCGGCTTACGAGCTGGGCATGGCAGATACGCGCCAGCGGGATCTTATAGCCAATGTTTCCCATGATCTTAAAACGCCGCTTACCATGATCCGTTCATATGCTGAAATGATACGTGACCTTTCGGGAGACAATCCGGAGAAACGCAATGCCCACCTGCAGGTCATCATTGACGAGACCGAAAGGATGAATCAGCTGGTCAGCGATATGGCCTCTGTATCAGCAATGCGCACCAACAAAGTAGTTCTGGCCAAGGAGATCTTTGATCTGTCATCAGTTGCCGCATCCATACTGGCATCGTATCAGCTTCTGCAGGAGCAGGAAGGTTATAACTTTATTTTCAATGCATCAAAAGACTGCCTGGTTTATGCCGACAAAAATAAGATAGAACAGGTTATTTCCAACCTTACCGGAAACGCTATCAAATACTGCGGCGAAGATAAGGTTGTAATAGTCAATATAAAACGAATAGGCAAAAAATGGCGTCTCGAGGTCTCCGACCACGGTCCCGGCATCAAAGCCGAGGAACTTCCACATGTCTGGGACAGATATTACAAGACCAGTACCAACTATGTGCGTCCTACAAACGGTACCGGCCTTGGCCTCGCCATAGTAAAGGAAATACTTACTCTCCACCGCTGCAATTACGGAGTAGACAGCAAGGTAGGCAAGGGCTCCACCTTCTGGTTTGAACTTGAAGCAGCGAAGAAAGAGAAGGAAAAACTTCCCGTAAAGCCAAAGGAAAGCCTGCCGGACAGGCCTAAACAACTGTAATATAATTCAGGAGGTAAACGCAGCAAATGCCTCCTGAATATTTTTTACCCCTAAAACCCGGCAGCCATCAACCTGTCTGCCGATCTTATCCGCATTTCTCACAGGCATAATTACCTGCTCATATCCCAGTCGTGCAGCCTCTTTTACAATTTTCTCCGTATTCTGCACCGCTCTCAACTCTCCTGTGAGGCCTACCTCACCTACAGCAAGAGTCCTCTTTTTAGGTACAGCTCTCTTGTACGACGAATACACTGCAAGAGCCACAGCAAGATCCGTTCCTGTGCCGTCAGGTCTGATTCCTCCAACCACATTGACGTATACATCCTGATTTATAAGCTGCAGGCCTACCAGCTTCTCCATTACGGCCAGTATCATGCTGAGTCGCTGATTGTCTATGCCCACAGATGTTCTCCTGGCGAAACCCACATTGGCAGGTGAGACAAGCGCCTGTATTTCAAACATTACAGGCCTGCTGCCCTCATATATGGCTGCAGTCACTGCGCCCTCGCTCATTTCCTCATTTCGCTCAAGGAAAGTGGCAGAAATATCTCTTACCTCCTTAAGACCCTCCGATTCCATTCTGAAAGCACCTATTTCGCTTGTAGTTCCGAAACGATTCTTGTATGACCTCAGCACTCTCAGCTCCTGATCGCGCTCTCCCGTAAAATTAAGTACACAGTCCACCAGATGTTCTACCGTCTTCGGCCCTGCCAGATCTCCGCTCTTAGTCACATGGGCTACTATAAAAACAGGTATGTCTCCCGTCTTGGCCAGCCTCATCAATATGTTTCCGCACATTCTTACCTGCGATACACTGCCCGGTGCAGAATCCAGCTGGCTGCTGTAGAGGGTCTGTATCGAATCTATTATAAGAAAAGCCGGCTTGATACTCTCGCATACTGCCTCCACATTTTCCAGATTGGTCTCAGAAAGAACATAAAGGCTGTCCGGTATACTGCGGCATACCCTGTCGGCTCTCAGCTTAATCTGTTCTTCGCTCTCCTCACCTGAAACATAGAGCACGTTTCTGCCCTCTGATGCAATATTGGCCGCTGTCTGAATTATAATTGTGGATTTGCCTATACCCGGTTCACCGGAAATAAGCACCATGGAGCCCCTGACCATGCCGCCTCCAAGCACACGGTTAAGCTCACCTATTCCTGTATCTATTCTGTCATAGTCAGCTGTTCCCACTTTTTTAAGCGGTTCAGGTCGTCCACAGCCGTGACCGACTGCTCCCGCAGCAGCACTTCCCCTGGACAAAGGATTGGTGTCCGGAGGCAGAATCTTTTCCTCCACAAAGGAATTCCATGCACCGCAGATGCACTGGCCCATCCACTGCGGGCTCTCATAACCGCACTCCTGACATACAAATATGGTTTTTCCCTTCTTCGCCATAGCTTCCTCCCGAACATAAGTTCTTTTTATATATAATACACTAAAACCAGCCTGTTGTCCAGCTTTTTTGCCACGGCTTTTATTGAAAAAAATCGGCACCTCCAAGTTATACACTTAGAAATGCCGATATTTTTAATTCTCAGTATTCCGTCAACGGTAAATACTAATATGCTGTTTTTATTCTTCTTCCTCAGCCTTGTGAGCTTCGATAATCTTCTGAGCAAGATGAGCAGGTACTTCCTC
>CAZUFU010000022.1:0-19958 GCA_964619875.1 uncultured Oscillospiraceae bacterium | reverse complement strand
TTCATTACAGTGGCGGGACCGTGCAGGATTCTAACCTGCTTCCATCTTAGCTCCGACCTCGGCTCACTTAACGCCGCCCGGAGAACATAAATGCCTTCATATGAACTTCCATTTCATTCTATCATCTAATCCGAAGTTTTTCAACCCCTGATTTTTAGTCTAAAAATGATTCTAAAGCAGAACATAAATCCTATTATTTCTATGTCTTGAATATATCATCATGCAACTGGGCCTTCAAGGGGTTTTATTTTTTCATTTCCTGTGGTAGAATTATCCCATTATGAAAGATATCAGAAACAGACTGTTTATCGCCACCTTTTCGGCCGGCGCACTTGAAATCATAAAAGAAGACAAACTGAATATCGAAATAAATCACACATGCATCTCAGAATCACTGGATGATGAAAACCGCGCCCATCTTCTCGGCAAGATCCGAAGTGACATTGAGGAATGCGGTGCAGAACGCGTGCTGGTTCACGGACCTTTTACTGAAATAATACCCGCAGCCATCGACTACAAGGCCCGCCGGTTTGCCATGGAAAGGCTTGAGCAAAGCTATCAGGTCGCAGCTGCTATAGGCGCCGAGGCTATGATCGTACACACAGGTTATATTCCATTCATGTATTTTAAAGAGTGGCAGGCAGAGAAATCAGCAATCTTCTGGCAAAAGTTCATGGAAGACAAGCCTTCTGATTTCCGTCTTTATGTTGAAAATGTACTTGATGACGAACCTTATATGATGGCTGACATGATGAAGCAGATTAAGGATCCTCGAATCGGCATCTGTCTCGATGTGGGCCACGCTCTGGCAGCAGGCCACAGCAGCGTGCCTATCGAAAGCTGGATTGGGGTTCTGGGACCCCATATCGGTCATTTTCACATACATAACAACCGCGGTGACGGTGACACCCACAGTCCTCTCGGCGACGGCATCCTTGATTTTCACAGCATAATCTCTGCTGCTGAAACAAATTGCAGACCGGAAGTGACATTTACCATTGAATCGAGAGAAGCTGTTCCTTCTGTAAAGTGGCTGATTGATGAGGGTTATCTGAAATAATATTGCCTTCTGCAGACAATAATAAATGCGGGAGGTGATGTTATATGCATAACAATTTTGCACATCTGAGCCCTGAAGATTTAAAAATCATCTCAGAGGCTCAGGCAAGACTCAGCGAAGCTTCGGGCAAAGAAATTGCTCTGGTGGCTTACGAAGTGTAGAACAAACTCTTATTCTAATGCTTATCCTGGTCTGACTAGTAAAGCCGGCGGATCAAAGGTGGATCAAACCCCACGAAAAAGTGTGAAAGATTGCTGTTTACGGGGGGATTTTTTCCAAAAATCGTCAAAAATCATCGGATTTTTGGACATTTTTTACACTTTATTCTAATTTTCCCCCAGTAAATCAAATTTTTTAATTGATTTACGGGGGGGAATGGTAGCGTTGAGTCTTCGCGCCTGCATTACTTTTTTGCATAAAAGCCTATGCAAGTGTCATCCAAGACAATCGACGCAGAATCCAAATACTAAAAACAGGCCCTTCTTAAACCAAAGGGCCTGCCTGATGTCTGATCTTAATGCTGATGTACTGTTATTATTCCTCTTCCATCATAATCTTGTCGAACTCTGCAACTACTGCTTCGAATTCTGCGTCATCCTCGATATCCACAAGTTCAAATTCGTCCTCGCCGACTTCCTTATAACCGTAGATGTAAACATCATCTGTACCGTCATCAGGAATCAGAGCGATGTACTCCTTACCTTTGAAGTCGAACACTCCCATGATTTCGCATTCAACTTCAGCGCCGTCATCAAACTCCAGAGTGATAACATCAGCCTCTTCGATTTCAACATTTTTCTTTTCGTCTGTCATTTTTATTCCTCCATAAACAACTTTAAATTGTTTCCAATTTCACAGTAAAATCAATAACAATATACCATAAATCCCGCTGTCAATCAACTAAAATATTCCTTTATCGAGCGGGCATTTTTTTCTGTTATACCCTTTACCTTCATTAGAGTCTCCACATCGGCCTTTTTTATGTCCTCCACAGACGCAAAGGCACTCAGCAGAGCGTTGCGTTTAACCGGACCGATGCCCTCAATGTTATCCAACACCGAGCCTATGGTATTTCTGTTATGAAGACTTCTGTGATAATCAATGGCAAAGCGGTGAACCTCCTCCTGAATGGTTCCGCAATACTTGAACATGAGCGGGTTATCCTTCAGCAGAATCTCGTCGCCTCGTCCGTTTACCAGAGCTCTGGTACGGTGGCTGTCGTCCTTTGCCATACCCAGCACAGGGATATTAAGGCCCAGCCTTTCCAGAACCTTTTCTGCGGTGCTCACCTGTCCGCGACCTCCGTCCATGAGTATCAGGTCAGGCATGACCGCGAAACTGCTGTCACCATCGAGGGCCCGTCTGAAACGTCTTTCCAGCATTTCTGCCAGGCTGCCGTAGTCGTCCTGCCCCTCCACTGTTCTTATCCTGAAACGCCTGTAATCCTTTTTAACCGGCTTCAGATTGCTAAACACCACCATGGCTCCCACCGTATCCACGCCGTTGGTGTTGGAAATGTCGTAGGATTCCACACGGTAAGCATCCTTGACCTTACCCAGAATGCCGGCAAGAGCATCACGAAGAGTCTGCTCTTTTTCGGCGGCAGAAGCAACCTTCAGTTCCAGTGTTTTGGAAAGCTCCACCACGTCACGCCGCGCCAGTTCCAGCAGGGCACGCTTGTCACCCTTCTGCGGCACTGTAATTCTTACCTTCCTGCCGTCTCCCTGGGCCTCCAGAAACTGCTCCAGCAGCTCCCTTTCCTTTATAGGCTGTGGCACTATTATCTCTCCGGGCACCACTGCCCATCGGCTGTAATACTGTTTGATAAACTGGCTTACCAGGTTTTCATAATCATCCTCTCCCTCAGCTTTCATGGAGAAGGTTTCACGGCCTGACAGCTTGCCTCCCCGCACGGTAAACAGCACTATGACCGTATTTTCACCGCTTCCTGCAGGCAAAATCATATCCATGTCGTGTCCGCCTATGACAGTAACCCTCTGCGTCTCTCCCAGAGCCTTCGCCGAGGTGATATAATCCCTGTAAACCGCTGCCTCCTCATAATTCATCTCCTCGGCTGCAGTCTGCATTTTTTCTGTCAGGTAGTCAAGAAGAGGTTTCTGCTTACCGCCCAGGAAGTCCAGCGCCTTGTTCACATAAGCCCTGTACTCCTGAGAGCTTACCTCTCCTGTACATATGCCTCTGCATTCCTTTATATGATAGTTGAGACATGGTCTGTAATCATCAGGAAAGCTTAAGGCTGAGCAGCGTTTCAGCACGAAAACCTTATTGAGAAGTTCTATTATCATGTTCACAGCTCCTGTATCGCTGTATGGACCGAAATATCTGCTGCCGTCCTTCTTAAGCAGACGGGTCTTGAGAACACGGGGATATTCCTCCTGGACTGTCACCTTTATGTAAGGGTAGGTCTTGTCATCGCGTAGAAGCACATTATATTTCGGCTCATATTTTTTGATGAGATTGCACTCTAAAATCAGGGCCTCCATCTCAGTCTGACAGGTTATATATTCAAACTCCGCTATGTGGCTGACCATGGCCCGGACTTTAGGGTTCTGATTGGCGGAGGACTGAAAATACTGCCGGACTCTGTTACGCAGAGAAATGGCCTTTCCCACGTAGATGACCTGTCCCAGTCTGTCCTTATGCATATAAACTCCCGGACAATCCGGGAGTTTTTTAAGATTTTCTTTAATATCAAACATCAGTATGGCCAGTTCCTTTGCCTGTAATCACGTTCCCGTTCCATCTGCTCCATGGCCGCTCTCTTCAGTCTGGCCTTTCTTGCCTCTTCACGTTTACGTCTGTTTACCGTCCTGAGCACCACAATCATTATAACAAATGCTGCGGTCAGCACCAGTACGGCTATTATTATCACCGTCTGCAGATTGGTAATTCCGAAGGAAGAAAGAAACCATCCTTTCTTCACATCTTTTGCAGCCAGCAGATCTATGGTCCTGACAGGGTCGTCTGCCAGATTAATCTGTATTACACCGATTTTCTGGCCCTTTTTGATTGGGGCCTTGAGGTCTTCATCATAAATGGCTTCAGCGGTAAGAAGAGATGCGGATGCACCTTCCGGAAGGTTGACTACGCCTGCCTCTGCTGCCACACCCTCTATTTTGTTGGTGGAACCGCCTTTGAGCTTTCCTTTGTCAAAGGCTTGTCCTGAAGGAAAGGCTTCGTATCTTGACATGTTTTCATCAGCGTAATCCAACAGCTTCTTTATGTCGGAATATCTATTTGCAACATCGGAATTGAGTACCGAAACATACACCTCAAGTCCGTCAAAGTCACAGCCAACCACCATAGTTGCCTTTCTGTCCACAGTTGTTCCTGTCTTGCCGCCAAAAACACCTTCATATTTTTTTACTTTCGGTACACCGTCTACAACAGTGCCGTCCGTATATTTCACCTGCCCGCCGGTCAGGAAAAGATTACCGTTTTCCAACTCACGAGCATCGCTTTTATTGGTTTTAGGTACGGTGTATTTCAGTGTCCCTGCAATCTCCCGCAGGTCCTCGTTGGAAAAAGCCGCATTGGCTATCTTGACCACATCAGCTGCAGAGGAATAATGATTTTCCGTCTGTATACCGCTTGCATTCACAAAGTTGGTATGCGTGCAGCCCAAATCGGCAGCTTTCTTGTTCATCAGTTTTGCAAATTTTTTCTCACTGCCTGATACTGCTATTCCAAGTGCAGCAGCCGCATCGTTAGCTGATACAAACATGCACTCGTAAACAAGATCTTTTACCGTAAGTTCCTCTCCTGCTGTCACAATCGGCACTGTCAGTCCCTTTACGGCCGCCTGAACAGCATCGGAGGTTACAGTCACTTTGCCGTCCGGTCCCAGTTCTTCCAGTGCAATGAGGCAGGTCATAAGCTTAGTTATACTTGCCGGATTCAGTTCTTTATTGGAATTCTTTTTCCATATGATTTCATCTGTGGTGGCACAGTATATTACAGCTGAAGTTCCCGCAATATCCGGTCCTGATGATGCACCGCAAGCTACCTCGGCAGGAATGGCTGAAACAAAGGTCACTGAAAGAATTACAATTAAAAGAACTATTCTTATGATATGTCTGTTTATTCTATTTTTCAAAGAAGTGGTCTGCAAGAGTATAACCCTCCTCAATGTGATTGCCCGATGCAAGGGCTGATCTTTCATTAAACTGTTTCGTGTAATCGGCATCCGTCTCATGCCTGCTGTCATAAATCATGAAAGGCACCGGATCCGAGCTGTGTGTTCTTATGGAAAGAGGAGTTCTGTGGTCAGGCACTACCAGAATTCTAAAATCCTCTCCGGACTTTTCCAGATATTCATAGATAGGCCTTACCACCTTGCTGTCGATGTCCTCGGCGCACTTGATTTTGCCTGCCAGGTCACCCTGGTGAGAACATTCGTCAGTTCCCTCAATATGCATATAAATGAAGTTTTTTCCTTTTTCGTATGCCTCAATGGCCGCCTGCGCCTTGCCGCTGAAGTTGGTATGTTTGGTACCGTTGATTCCATCCACCTTAAGTACCTCCAGCCCGGCAAACATGGCTATGCCCTTGATCAGGTCCACAGCAGAAATGACTGCACCATTGACACCGTACTTTTCGTTAAAGTCAGGAAGCGCGGGTCTGGTCCCCTGCCCCCATATCCAGAGGCTATTGGCCGGATTGAGTCCCCGGGCGATTCTGTCCTTGTTTACGGGATGATCCTTCAGAATATCATAGCTTTCCTTCATCATGTCAACGAAATGCTCTGCACCCTTTCCTTCAGGCAGATAGTCGCCTGCTCTCCTGTCCAGTATGTCATGGGGCGGCACGCATTTGTAGTCTGTATGACCGTTTGGATGTTTTTTATCCACAATCATACACTGCCTATATCCCGTTCCCAGGTGAATATAAAGTCCATCCTCGGCAAAGCGTTCATTGAGCACCTCTACAAGTTCTGCAGCTTCTTCTGTAGTTATATCTCCCGCAGCATGGTCACGGACGATGAAATCCTCATATCGGTCGGCGCCGTCAGGATCTATGGTTATGAGATTTGCCCTGAAAGAAATATCTGTATCGGACATTTTAAGTCCTATGGATGCTGCCTCCAATGGAGACCTGCCTGTCAGATATTTTCTCGGATCATAGCCCATAACTGAAAGGTTTGCCGAATCGCTCCCAGGGCTGATGCCCTCAGGGACGGTTCTTACGCTTCCTATCTCTCCCTTAGCAGCCAGACCGTTAATACAGGGAAGGTCTGCCGCCTCCAGCGGTGTCTTGCCGCCCAGGCTCTCAACAGGATTATCGGCTGAGCCGTCAGGCACAACTATAAGGTACTTCATCTATTTGTTTTCCTCCTCGAATTTCTTCATGAAGCTGATGAGAGTTTCCACACCTTCCTTAGGCATAGCATTGTAGATGCTGGCTCTCATACCTCCGATGGAACGATGTCCTGAAAGGTTTACAAGGCCTGCTTCCTTGGCTTCTGCCACAAACTTCTTGTCAAGGTCAGCGTCTCCTGTGACGAATACAACGTTCATAAGTGAACGGTCTTCCTTCGCTACAGGGCTCTTGTACAGACTGCTGCTGTCAATGTAATCATAGAGCATAGAAGCCTTCTCTCTGTTTCTTCTTTCCATTTCCTTGATACCGCCGATGCTCTTGAGATATTTGAAAACCTCTCCTGCTACATATATTGAGAAGCAAGGCGGAGTATTATACATTGAACCGTTTTCGGCCTGAATCTTATAGTCAAGGTATGTAGGAATGTGATCTGCAGGAGCGTGACCTATGAGGTCTTCTCTTACGATGACGATAGTAACGCCTGCCGGGCCTACATTCTTCTGTGCACCTGCCCAGATTACTCCGAATTTGGTAACATCAACTTCTTCGGAAAGAATATTGGATGACATATCTGCAACAAGAGGGATGTCACCTGTCTCAGGTACATAATTGTATTTAGTTCCGTAAATTGTGTTGTTTGTAGTTATATAAACATAGTCGGCATCAGGTCTTATATCTTCCTTTGTAATCTTAGGAACCCACGTGAAGGTATCCTCTTCTGAAGATGCCGCTGCTTTGATGTCACCGAATTTGCAGGCTTCTTTATATGCCTTCTTTGCCCAGGTGCCTGTGATCACATAGTCAGCCTTTCTGGACTTTCTCAGAAGATTGAGAGGAACCATTGCAAACTGCAGTGTACCGCCGCCCTGAAGGAACATTACCTTATAGTTGTCAGGAATGTTCATCAGTTCTCTTAAATCTGCCTCTGCATCGTCTATAATCTTCTTAAAATCCTTGGAACGGTGGCTCATTTCCATAACGGACTGGCCGCTGCCACCATAGTTAAGGAGATCCTTCTGAACCTTTTCAAGAACCTCTACAGGCAGCATTGACGGGCCTGCAGAGAAATTGTATACGCGATCATATTTACTCATTTTATGCCTCCAACAAAAAAAACTAATTTGATGTTAGTATAACACTTTACC
This sequence comes from uncultured Oscillospiraceae bacterium, assembly GCA_964619875.1. GTDB lineage: Bacteria > Bacillota > Clostridia > Peptostreptococcales > Anaerovoracaceae > SUG1106. The sequence goes on along the minus strand of CAZUFU010000022.1, from coordinate 12,413 downwards.
CGGCTTTCGTAAAGTGATATACTAACAATATGCTGATTTTAAATTTCAAATCATGGTAAATAAGATTACAACAAGGGAGGCAAATACCGATATGTATAAAATCGCAACGTTAAATAAAATCTCACCTGCGGGACTGTCCCGTTTTAATGAGGAGTACATATTAACTGATAATATCCAGGAGGCTGACGGAATTCTGGTAAGAAGCCAGGACATGCACGAAATGGAATTTTCAGGCGATCTCAAGGCTGTAGCCAGAGCCGGAGCAGGCGTAAACAATATTCCGCTGGACCGCTGTGCTCAGGAGGGCATTGTTGTCTTCAACACTCCCGGCGCCAATGCCAATGCGGTTAAAGAGCTTGTACTATGCGGACTGCTGCTGGCTGCCAGAAACGTCCCGGCTGCTCTTGACTGGGCTAAATCTCTTACAGAAGATGTGAGCAAGACTGTAGAAAAAGGTAAATCACAGTTTGCAGGTCATGAGATTACCGGCAAGACCTTGGGTATAGTCGGTCTTGGCGCCATAGGCCGTAAGGTTGCAGCATCTGCAAAAGCTCTCGGTATGGAAATCGTAGGCTTCGATCCGTACTACGTTTCCGGTGGCGAAGGCATAAGTGTTTATACAGACCTGGAAGAAATGCTGGGTGTATGTGACTATATCACCCTTCATCTGCCGGCAAACGATACCACAAAGGGTATGATAGACAGCCAGCTCTTTGCTGCAATGAAGGATGGTGCGGTTCTTCTCAACTTCTCCAGAGATAAGCTGGTAAATGATATGGATCTTGCTGCCGCCCTGGAAACGGGCAAGGTTTCTCAGTATGTAACCGACTTTCCTAACGACAACCTTGTAGGACGTAAGAACGTAGTCCTCATCCCTCATCTGGGTGCTTCCACTGAAGAGGCGGAAGACAACTGCGCAGCTATGGCCGCCGATGAAATCCGCAATTATTTCGAAAACGGAAACATCATCAATTCCGTAAACTTCCCTAAGCTGGATATGGGCCCTCTGGAAAATGGAATCAGGCTCTCATTCATAGTCAGGGACATGGCGGATCCTGCAGCAGAAATTCTCAAGATGCTTGCTGCTGCTGATGTCCAGGTAGCCAAGGTTATGGCTTCACGCCGCTCCGACGGCATCTCCTATGTGCTGGTGGAAGTGGCTTCTCAAAATGTACCATCCCTGCTCTTCTCAGGAGAAAACGGTGCCAGAGTCATCAAATACAGAGCCATAGAAAAATAACCGCAGAAAACAGTTGTGAAAAAACCGGAGAACATCATTTCTCCGGTTTTCTTATGCTTTCATTTCTAAGGTTCAATTCCTTCCCTGATCAGATCCACTGCCTGTACCCTGTTTTCCACACCCAGCTTTTTGTAAAGTCGGTAGTTGTGTGACTTAACGGTGTTTTCTGCCACGGACAAGGCCTCGGCTATCTCATAGTTGTTTTTTCCTTCATAAAGCTGCCGGGCGATTTCCCTTTAACCAGGGTAATAAGGTTTAAAAAAATTGCCGAAACAAGCAAAATCGCACCGCCGAAAATCAACCATTCATTCATTATTATCACCCGCACCCTTCCTGCAATTTTTATATTTATAAATATATACTTTCAAATAAGTGTAAAATGTCGAAACATGCGAAAGAACCGGCTGAAACCGGTTCTTTAACGCCTTCCTTATGCGCTCAGTGCATCCAGAGCAGCCTGCCTTTCAGCTTCTCTTTCGTTAAGCACCTTCTGATACTCTTCTTCTGTCATCTTTTCCATAGAAATGCCGGTGAAACCGTAAATTATGGAAATGATAGGATTACACCAGTTCAAGATGGCATAAGGGCCGTATCCATGTGCTCCCCACTGGTTCACACCCAGGAAAGATTTCATGGTGGCACCGCAGGTATTCCAAGGGAAGAACTGTGATGTGATGGTTCCTGCATCCTCCAGACATCTGGAAAGATTCTTTGGCTTGAGTCTCATGTCCTCGAAAGACTCCTTGTACATTCTGCCCGGAAGTATGATAGCAAGGTACTGGTCGCAGCATACCGCATTTACAAATATGCAGGAGAAGATTGTCATGAAGACAAGACCGCCTCTGGTGCCTCTCGCCAGCTTGAGGGCAACGCAGGCGATTACGAATACAGGCGGCAGCAAATAGAGTACGCTTACAGCGAATTCCGATTTAATGTCTGTCATGAGAGCTGTCACGTAAGACATGTCAGCGTCTCCTCCTGCTTTGAGGCCGAGAATAAGGTAAACCGTCAGCGCAATCAGAAGTGAAGGCCCTGTGGTCCAGCACATATGTCTGATGTGATCAAATAGAGTTGAACCAGCTACAGCAGGAGCCAGATTGGTTGTGTCGGAAAGCGGTGACATCTTGTCGCCGAAGTATGCTCCCGATACGATAGCACCTGCAGTCATGGCAGGGTCAATTCCCAGGCCCATACCTACTCCTATGAGAGCTACACCGATGGTTCCTGCAGTTCCCCATGAGGTTCCTGTTGCCAATGAAACTATACAGCAGAGCAGACAGCCGGCAAACAGGAAAATAGTAGGATTAAGTACCATAAGTCCGTAATAGATAAGTGATGGAATTACACCGCCCGGTATCCATGAACCGATAAGCAGACCTACCATCATAATTATAAGCATAGCCTGCATTGATCTGCTGATAGCCATGATTATGCCCTGTTCCAGGTAGTTCCACTTCCAGCCGTTTGCTACAGCTATAATAGCCGCAACAATAGCTGCGCATATCAGCGCCAGGTGACCTTCTCCGTCCTGACAGATTACGATTTCCCACATCAGGAAAGCCAGCATTGCCAATATAACTATAATGATATAATTTCCACCCTCATTATCCGCCATGGACGAACTGCCTTTCAACGGAACTAAAGTTGCAAAATTGTAAACTTTGGTACTAAAAAAGGAGGGTCTCTATTGACCCACCTTTATAACTGCTTCTTAATCTTTTCTCGTATCTCGTTTATCGTATCAGGCCTGAAAGCCTCCTGCAGCTCCAGATACCTCTGCAGATGGTCACGCAGCTGCTCGCCGGAAGCGAATCTGAGGAACCAGTGAAGCTTTTCTTTGTTTTCCTCGGAACGCTGACGAATCTGCTGACGCAGTTCCTCGTACCTGACCAGAATATCGTTTTCCTTGGCGAAGGCGCGTACCTTGGTGACAATTCCCAGAGAATACACAACGTCCACTGCAAACACACCAAAAAACAAGCCCACCACAAAGGAAAAGGCCAGATTGTTGCTGAACCACTGCAGAGCCTGCAGGATGTGCGGATGAATCAGGAAGTAGTATACCGCTCCCAGAAGCGCCCAGTAAATTGAGAACTTCAGGCAGATTATACCCTGAAAATTAAACTTTTCGTTGCTGTAATCCCACAGCTTGACCTTCATCCCTTTGATGAAAATGACACCTGCTATGTACTCAAACAATGTCATTACCAGGGACATAACTATGAAAAGGAGTATTTTGCTTCCTGCCGTTACCTCGCTGATGAGTGATGTGTTTTCCAGATTGGCAAGCAGATACAGAGCACACAGTCCGAAGCCGTAAAGGGGCAGATATGGACCTACCAGAAACCCCGGATTAATCCAGCGCCGGCTTACATTAGCAGGGCTGAACCGCCTGTAAAGCACTTCAAGCCCCCAGCCCAGGAAGCAGCCGATAAAGAAGAGAAAAGCCAGAATGAGAAAATTATTCATGCTTTCTTCCTCCTTTATTCCTATGTCCTGCCATCATGAGTTCGATAGCGTGATGGAGATTTTTTATTTCTATTTCCTCACAGCCTTCCTGATACTCACCGTCAAGAGACCATGATGTATCTTTGTCTGCATGTATCTTAAATTCACTGCCGTTAATAAAAACCAGCCTGTTTGACTCGTAATTCTGCGAATTGAGCATATACACGATTTCGGCCAGATCGATAAGATCATTAGGTGCCTTTACCAACAGCAGCTCGAATCTGCCGTCGCTCATATCCACCAGTTTCGGGTTAAGTGTGAGAATTCCGGCCAGAGATGTGGAATTGCTTACTGCGCCAAAAATATAGTCGTCCTCGTAAACCTGACCGTCCGCTTCGATTATCATATGTTCCTTGCGGATTGACGCGATGCTGTTTATTCCCTCAAGGATATATGCCAGATGGCCCAGTGCATTTTTTACATTCTGAGGAGTTGCATAAGAAGCCTTTGTGAAAGCCCCGAAGGATGCGACATATGAAAAGTTTCTGCCGTTGAAGCTTCCCACATCGAAGGACACCGGCTCGCCGTTGACTATATCTCTGGCTGCCGACAGTATATTTTTAGGAATGTTCAGACTGCTGGCAAAATCGTTGGTGCTTCCGGCAGGTATATATCCTATAGGCACTCTTCTGCCGCTTGCAATTACACCTGAAACCACCTCATTGAAGGTTCCGTCTCCTCCTATGGCAGTAATGAGATCCACCTTGTGTGCATATTCCCTGGCATAGATAGTTCCGTCTCCTCTCTTGGTCGTTGTCATCACCGTGCAGACATAATCTGCTGTTGTAAAAATATCCACAATATCCGTAAGATATTTGTTAGCCCTTTTGGTTCCTGAACACGGATTAATAATTATAAGCGCATTTTTTGACATTTAATTTCCCCCTTTGTCATGTATTATGCTGCATTGACTTTCTATAAAATGTTAAGCGGCTTTCTTCTCGCCATTGCCTCTTCTGCTATAGGTTTCTGATTTACAGGCCTTGTAGCCCACCATACACGGTTCAGGGTTATTCCAAGGCATATTACCCATGACAGAAACCAGAACCACATGAGCAGAGCGACGATGTTGGAAAATGAACCGTACAGTATATTGTGATTGATACTCTTTGATGAGTAAATATTATAAACAAAGGTTACGATCAGGAAGCCCAGCGATGAAAATATGCTTCCCGGAAGGATATCCTTAAAAGGAACTTTCTTTGAAGGGAGAACATAATAGTTATATGAAATCATAAAGAAGTACAATGCTGCCGCCAGAGGCCATCTCAAAGTCAGCCATGCAGCATCGGCAATCTTGCTCCCTACAACCATCCCGAAAACAAGCTTAAGAATCACCGGACCGTAAACCAGCACAACCAGTGAAAAGACGATGGTAAAAAGAGTGATTATTATTGTCTTTATTGCCCTCAGTCTGTCCTTTACATAACCCTGTCCTGTACTTTTGCCATCTGTAATCGTATAATTGGTTACACGAATAAGCGCAAACTGCACTCTGGACGCGGCCCATAGAGCAGTCACTGCCAGAAACACGCTGTTTGCTCCCGAAGGTCTGTAGGTCAGCATTTCGTCCAGAGCCCCCATGCCTTCTCCGGTAACATTGATATTGGCCCATTCCTGAATGCTGTCCAAAGAGAGAGAAAAAAGGCCCATAAGCTGTGACAGCAGAATTATGGTAGGCAATATGGAAAGAAACAGGAAAAACGCCAGCTGCGCTGCCACGCCCTGGTAGTACGGGTCCTGAAACTGATCTATTCCAAGCACTATCATTTTTTTAATTCTTTCCTTATTCATTAAGCGTCCTTCCCCTCTCGGTTTTTTACCGCTCTCTTTCGCTGAGAAGCCTTTCCAGTTCAACCAGAGCAACAGCCCTGTGGCTGATAGAGTTCTTTTCCTCTGACGAAAGCTGTGCAAAAGTCTTTTCATATCCATCAGGCACGAAAAGCGGATCGTATCCGAAACCACCGTCACCGGCCGGTGCTGTCAGAATTCTGCCCGGGCATTCTCCCCTGGCCGTAATAACAGTTCCGTCAGGATAAACCATAGTAATTACAGATACGAACTTTGCCGTCCTCTCAGCATCAGGTACGCCCTCCATGAGTCTCAGCAGTTTTTCGTTGTTTTTTATATCACTGCCGTCCTCTCCTGCAAATCTGGCAGAATACACACCGGGAGCTCCATCCAAGTAATCCACCATAAGTCCGGAATCATCAGCCAGAGTAATCCGGCCACATAGCTTCATTATCTCGCTTGCTTTTTTAAATGAATTTTCTTCAAAAGTCTGTCCGTCCTCCTCAATTTCCACGGGAGGAACGCCGGCCTCGTCTCTCGATATTATATGCATTCCAAATTTTTTTGTAATGGCTTCTATTTCATCTATCTTATGCCTGTTGCGTGAAGCAGCCACAATTATATTATCCATTGATAATCTCCTTCTGTATTTCATGAAGAGTCCTGCAGCCTCCTGCTGCCAGCGCCAGAAGCTCGTTTAACTCATCCGGTTTAAACGGCCTGTCTTCACCTGTTCCCTGTATCTCCACATATTCTCCTTTGTCAGTCATGACTACGTTCATGTCCACCATTGCTCTGGAATCCTCGTCATAACAAAGGTCAAGCAGCGGCTGTTCCTCTACAATACCTACACTTACTGCCGCAACACAGCCTGTCACAGGTATTTCATCAATTTTTCCATCTTCCTTCAGCTTTTTCATTGCCTCAACCATGGCAACAAATGCACCTGTTATTGATGCTGTTCTGGTGCCTCCATCGGCTTGAATCACGTCGCAGTCAATCCAGATAGTACGTTCTCCCAGCTTCTCCATATCCACTACAGAGCGCATAGAACGTCCGATGAGTCTCTGTATTTCAACACTGCGTCCATCGGTCTTCCCGCCTCTGTCTCTCTTTTTCCTGGTAGCTGTAGATCCCGGAAGCATGGAATACTCCGCTGTCACCCATCCGAGGCCTGTGCCTGTAAGATGGCGTGCCGTTGTCTCTTCAACGCATGCAGTGCATATCACCTTGGTGTTGCCCATCTCGATAAGCACCGAGCCATGAGGACTTATTAAATAATCGTTGGTTATATTTACAGGACGCAGTTCAAAATGCTTCCTGCCATCAATTCTATCCATATAGTATTTCCTCTTTTCTATTTTTTTCTTCGCAGCTGACGTATAAGGTTCTTTACATTCTCAATATCAATAGGCTTTGCAGTATGTGCATCCATACCTGCTTCGAGAGACTTTCTTACATCCTCCTCGAATGCGTAGGCAGTCATCGCCACTATAGGTATGGTTGCACCATCGGGATGCAGGCTGCCGCGAATGAAGCCGGTAGCCTCATAACCGTCCATCACCGGCATGGCTATGTCCATAAATATCATATCATAGTATCCCGGCTTTGAGGCTTTAAAAAGATCCACGGCCTCTTTGCCGTTTTCGGCAATTTCACATTCAATTCCCTCGGCCTTAAGAAGCTCTGTCAGTATTTCAGCATTAGACTCATTATCCTCCGCAGCCAGAATGCGCATTCCTGCAAACTCCATCCTTTCATCAGGAGACTCTAAAATGCCAGACTTCTCTGCCGGTATGCAGCTTTTTTCCACTGCACAGCGAAAACTGGAAACGAAGAAAGGCTTGCTCAAAAATGCAGTAATTCCCGCCTCTCGTGCTTCTTCCTCGATATCCTCAAAATCATATGAAGTCAGCACCATAATCGGAACCATATCTCCCACTTTTTCCCGAATCTTTCTGGCAGCTTCAACTCCATCCATATCCGGCATTTTCCAATCTAAAATAATAATATGATATTCTTCATGTATTTCCGCTGCAGCCGAGGCCATTCTTACAGCATCTCTGCCGCCTACAGCACAGTCCACTTCGACACCTGTCTCCGCCATAAGCTCGCGCACGTCAACGCAGACATCCTCCATATCGTCGGCAACAAGCATACGGGTTATTCCGCGTTCCTTCCAGAACTCCTTATCCGGTTCTCTATTAGCAGTCTGCAGTTCCAGATCAACAGTGAAAGCACTTCCCCGTCCCGGCTTGCTATCTACGGATATGCTGCCTCCCATCAATTCTACTATATTTTTGGTAATAGCCATACCCAGGCCTGTACCCTGAATTCCGTTTATCTTATCATTATCTTCTCTTGCAAAAGGCTCGAATATATTTTTCAGAAACTCAGCACTCATTCCATAGCCGTTATCTTCAACAGTAAAACATATATGTGCCAGATTTGCAGATTTTTGCCGTCCTTCTGTAGTCAGAACAATAGAACCGCTCTCAGGTGTATATTTTATGGCATTGGAAAGCAGATTCAGAATAATCTGATTAATCCTCATCCTGTCACCCACAATATACTCCGGAAGTCTCCCCCTGCTCCTCAGTTCAAAGTTAAGTTTCTTCATTTTCATCTGAGGTATCACTATGGTGTGAATTTCATCTATCAGTTCCGCCAGACTGAATTCAGTAGGATTAAGTGATGTCTTGCCGCTTTCTATCTTACTCATATCCAGCACATCGTTAATGAGACTCAGAAGATGCTGTCCTGAAGATATAATCTTTTTTGTATACTCCCTTACTTTGTCCGGATTACCCGGATTTTTACGCAGCAGCACAGAAAAACCGACAATCGCATTCATCGGAGTACGAATATCATGGGACATATTTGCCAGGAAATTACTCTTTGCTTCATTAGCACTCTTAGCAACCTGCAAAGCATGACTGAGGGTCTGATTCATGCGTCTTTCCCTGCTTCTATCTGAAAGAATTATAACATACTTTTGCTCATCGTTAATTTTAGTATGATAAACCGTGACAAGGAACCAGAGACATTCACCTGTTTTGCTATGTATATATTCTCTTTCAAACTGCTTCTGTTCACCCAGACCTATTTCGGGGAGCTTATCAATAATGCGCACTGTATCAGGGCCGGCCGCCAGTTCATCAACCAGACGAATATTAGCTCTGATATCCTCCTCTTGCAGGCCCAAAGCTTTTTCTATATTAGGACTGACATAGGTTACCTTATAATCACCATCATCAACCATAAAGTAAATATCTTCCGAATTGCTGGTGAGAATACCGAAAAGTTCTTCTCTATAAAGTATCTCCGTATCTTTTGCAGCCAGATTTCTGCGGTTTTCGCTCACAATAAAGAATATTATAATGGCAAAGATAAATACTACCAGTACGATAATTGCAGGAATGGTAATTGCCTGCAGCCTGTTCATGCTTGCATTCACTACAGCCGACGGAACTATGCCTATCACTGTCCAGTCAAGTAAATCTGCAGGCTGATATACGAGGTAAAATCCCTCACCGGACTTTACAAACTTAGTGACACCGAACTCCTTGTTGTTCATCTTATCCGACAGAGATTTTATCTCCGCTGTTCCCATGTTAGTATCTTTTTCAAGCCATGAAAGCAGATTAAAGAAAGTGTTGTCGCTGCACATCGCACAATCGATTATAACCCGCCCGGCACCATCAATAACATAACTCTCGGAACAGCCCTCAAAGGCTGAAACCTCCAGTGACTCTGCCATATCACTATTGTTATAGCTTATGCCAACAGCTTCAAATTCAAAACCGCCGTACTCACCCTTAAATGACGGTACAGCAAAAAATATCAGCTCAGGACATCCGGGGAAGGCCGCGCTGGCCACAATCGATTCATCGTTCTCCATTAAATCAGGCAACTGATTTTTCAGACTTATATAGCCTGTCTTTCCATCTGAAGTTATGTAATCTCCGTCACGTGAAATAAAATAGAAATCTGTAAAGCCCCACTGAGCCTGTCTGTCACTTATATACTGCAACATTTCTTCATCATTGCGGGCTTTTTGAAGATACGGCAGCCAGTCGTTAAGATTTTTCCATTTTTCAGAAATAATACCGTTAAATGCCTTATTAGATTGTGTGTAGATTTCCTTGAGATGGCTGCTGCTTTCCTGATAAACCATGGAAGAGACAAATGTAAAGTAGCCGATTACAGATGCAAGCACCATGAAAGCGGCTAAAATTACAATAATCAGTTTGCATTTTTTCCTACACACCGATAATGCCCTCCGATTCTTCTTCCTTGTTAAAAATTATACCCATTTCGACTTTGTTCGTCAACGTGAAAAAGACGCAAGAGTGTATATATATCAGTATTTTCCGTTAAGATTCTGCTAAATACTAGATGCAACATATTACAGGAAGCCCCATATAGCCTCCTCCACAGCACAGATTCATCACCAGGCATGTACCGCAAATCTGTCCGCAGTAATTGGTTCCTGCCATAGATGGATTGCCTCCATACTGTGAACTTCTCTGCTGGTATCTGGTCTCACCGCCCTGAAGCTGATGCAGCAGATTAGCATAGTAGAAGTTGTCTGGTTCAAGAGCGCAGGCTGTCCTTGCATGGTCGAGAGCGATAGCGTTGTTTCCTACCTTGTAATTGGCAAAAGCGCTGTAATAGTACCACTGTCCGTTTCTGTCCTGCACCTGCTCAAGCACATTCAGTCCTTCCCTGTAGTATCCGTTCTGAATATAATTGGCTGCCGAGCGCATATATTGCTCGTCCCTGGTTTCTCCCTGCTGACGGCCTGCGGCCTGACCGCCGAAGCCCGGGCCTCCGCCGAATCCCCAGAAGTCATCTCCGTAAGCCTGCTGTGCCTGGCCCTTTCCCTGCTTCTGATCCATAATCATGTTGTAGGCCTGCTGGACTTCCTTGAATTTTTCTTCGTATTCTTTCTGGTTAGGGTTTCCCACATTAGCATCAGGATGATACTTTCTGCTGAGATTGCGGTATGCTTTTTTTATTTCTTCTTCCGAAGCGCTGTAGCTTACTCCGAGAACCTTATATGGATCCATTATTGCTGAATATCCTTTCCTTTTTTATCTTCAGTTTCCCCCTGGTCCCCGATTCTGGCTGACTTGGCCTTGCCATAGCGCACCCAGACTCCGGAATATAATATATTTCTCAATATTTCTACATTTTCCACCAGCGGCAGTCTCTCAAAGGCATCCGTGCATTCCCCTATCATCAGAAGCAGGAGGTTGAGAACTCTGTCGTTGAATTCTTCAGGACTGCTGGTCCTGTAAAGTTCCTTGAACGGATTGTAATCACCGGTCTTTATGTCGAGCTCGATATCCTCGTATGCATCGAGCAGATAAATGTATTTTCCCAGATAGAAGCCCACCTTATAGAGGTCATTCTTCCACATATCATCTTTATAGCAGAAAACCTCTGCCATTATCTCTCCGAATACTTTGGCCACCTTGTCGATGGGCAGGTTTTCCGCACTTTCAACTATAGAAAGCATGTTCATTTTCTTTGCTATGGATGCGGCCTTTTCAGGGTATTTCCTTCCTACCTTCTCTGCTCTCTTCTTAAGACCGATCATGCCGACATGAGCCTTAAGCTTCTTTTCATCATCCCAGTCGTCCTTGCATTTATAATATGCCAGCAGGACGCACATGTCGGCGCAGTAGTCCGTCACCGGACTTCGTCTGGAGCAGTGTTTCTTAGTCGGGTGAACAGGGCATCTGCCATAGGTTACCGTTTCCTCTGTCTCGTAAAGATCTGTAAGAATCATAATGATGAAGGTCATATCGTAGTTGAGCGTCAGCCTGCCTCCTGTTCCGTGTCTATCCCCCAGTGCGTGGCAAAGACCGCAGTAGTAGCTGCGGTATTTTTCAAAATCCTTTATTTTCAGTTCAGGCTTGTTTACCAAAACATATCCAAACATTTCTAAAAACCCGACCTCCCCCGGTTTTAATTATCTAAAAGATATTGTAGCAAAAAAAGCACACGATGTGTGTGCTTTATGTGAAGTTTAGGTTTTATTTTCTCAGCATATGATACCACTGCTATTTACGGCTTCCGCAGCCATCCACACCGCAGCTTTCACAGCTTCCGCTGCATCCCTCAGGAGGCTGAGGTATTCCGTCATGCTTGTCAGGATTGTCCGCTGCAAGGCATGCTTCAACCATATTGTCAAGCCAGTCTCCGTCGAAGAGCTCGATCATGCCCTTATCACATGCAGCCGCAATCTTGGTGTTCATCGGAATCTCTGCCAGATTGTCGATACCGTATTTGGATGCAACTGTGTCAACGTGGCTTTCTCCGAAAATTCTGTGCTTCTTGCCGCAGTCAGGACACATGAAATAGGACATGTTTTCTACAATACCGATTACAGGCACGTTCATCAGCTGTGCCATCTTAACTGCCTTTTCCACAATCATGGAAACCAGCTCCTGCGGTGAAGTTACGATTACGATACCGTCAAGCGGCAGTGACTGGAAAACAGTCAGGGCTACGTCACCTGTTCCCGGAGGCATATCCACAAACATTACATCGATATCGCCCCATACTACATTGTTCCAGAACTGCTCGATTACTCCGCTGAGAACAGGACCTCTCCATACAACCGGGTCGGTAGTGTCCTCAAGAAGTGCGTTTACTGACATCACTGTGATTCCTGTCTTGGATTCAACAGGGAAAATCATTTCGTCAGTGCCTGTTGCCTTTTCCTTTATTCCAAAAGCCTGCGGGATGGACGGTCCTGTAATATCTGCATCAAGTATTGCCACCTTATAGCCCATTCTCTGGGTCGCAACAGCCAGCATGGATGTGACCGATGACTTGCCTACACCGCCTTTTCCCGAAACTA
>CAZUFU010000021.1:0-20443 GCA_964619875.1 uncultured Oscillospiraceae bacterium | reverse complement strand
GCTCTTTCAAGACAGTGATTCTCGCTAACTCCTGTAACTGATTTAACCTTTCTGTTACCATACTCATCCGTGTATGTAAATCTGTATTCTATGTTCCCGGAAGCTGTTTCTCTCCAGGTACCTTCTCCGTTTCTGTTCCTTTTATATTCCATCTGTACTGCCTTTCTATGCTGTATACTCAAAGAATTCCTCTTTGATTCTGTCTATATATCCGTCGTATCTTTCAATTGATGTTCTGTTCATTCTCTCAAACACATCTGTGTATCTGTCAAGTGTGATATGGATGTTTGTATGTCCAAGCCATCTCTGGAGAACCACCGCCGGAACACCTGCCTCAATGGATCTTGTGGCAAAGGTATGCCTTAATGAGTGCTGACCTGTCAGAGGGACCTTCGCCTTTTCGCAGATTCGCTTAAAGAATGCATTCACCTGATGCGTAGCCACAACGTCATCATTGTTGTGGTCGTAAAAGATTAGTCCAAGGGGATTATCTTTCATCTCATCAAGAGCCTGTCTGAGAAGCTTCTCTGCCTTTTCGCTGATAGGCACATCCCTGATGCTGGGATCAGTCTTCGGATGCGGCTTGAAGGTGCTTTTGCAGTTGATGCCCCTTGATATGGTGGCATCCACATGAATATAACCCTTCCTGAAGCTGATGCACTCAGGCCTGAGTGCATTTATCTCTCCCATACGCATTCCGGTGTAAAGCTCAAGCAGAAGCTGAATCTTGTATGTATTTCTTCCGTACGGAACCTTGTGGGCAAGAAGGGTATCCACGAACCTTTTCTGCTCATCCTCTGTCATTGCTCTGACCTGCTTTTCCTTCTTCTTTGATTTCGGCGATTTAATCTGTTTCGTCTTTATGAAGTTAGACTTAATAACCTTTTTGTCGTATGCCATGTCAAATGCTGCGGCAATCATTGCAAATATCTTTCTGATTACCGTCTGCGAATAGGTTGTTACACTTTCAAGGTAATCGTAAAGCATATCCTCGGTCACATCCCTGATAGGGATAGTGCCGATGCTTCCCTTCTCAAGAATTGCTATTACATGCAGATTCCTGTCATATCCGGGCTCGTTGCAGAAGTTCTTGACATAATCGTTTTCAACCTTCTGCCTTACTATATCCACAATAGATGCATCGGGTCTGATCTCTATGAGTTTTGTTTCATTTTTTCTGAGGAACTCATATGCTCTGTCCCTGCATTCTTCCTTTGTCTTTCCTGTAAAGGACTTTATCCTTCTTGTACCCCTGTCATCGTAGTATGAGATTCTGTATTCGATACTTCCTGATTTCGTGACTCTGAAGGTACCCTTATCTTTTCTTGACATTTCTCTTCACTCCTTTTCCGTTCCAATGTCTGTCTGACTCCTTAGAGTGTCTCGTAGAGAAGTAATCTATCAGCGCATGGGCTTCTACAACCTTCTGCTTGCCGAAGTCCGCTGCAGGAAACTTCGGGTCATTAAAGAGCTTCTGGACTGTAGGCTCACCCCATCCAAGCATCTTTGCAAGATCCGATATGGTATAGAATCTTACTTCGCTTGAAATGTACTGCCTGGTTATATTTGTTTCCACTGCTTTCTTCTCCTTTCCTATAATAGGTTGATATTTCGATTCTCGCCATTGTGCGAATCTGAAAATCGCACCCTTGCGAGACTAGTTTCTCTCAATATGTTTTTCTGCCGGCTCTCTCGCAGATGCGAAGCGCGCTGTTAACCTTGCTAAAAGTCTTCTGGTCAAGCCTTCCTCTGTAATCCAGAAGCTGCTCACGGTCTACTGTTGCCCGCTGCTCTGCCATTACCATGGAGCGTTTTGGCAGACCTTTAATCTCAGGCAAAAGCACGTGCTCCTTCAGGTCAAGTCTCTTGATCTGACTTGTTATCAAAGCGCACACATATGTGGTTGAGTTTCTGTTAAGATGGTTGTTCTGGGTTATAACGACGGGGCGCATGCCCTTCTGCACGCTGCCTACGCTTTCCGGAAAGTCCACGTAGTAGATATCACCCTGCCGCACGTTATGTAATTTCTTTTCCTTTGTCATTTTCGGCCTCCTTGGTAAATATGAAAGCCGAATACACATTTCCCTTTAACCGGAAATGATGTCTGTAGTATAAAACGGATGTACAACCGGTTAGAAAACCGGTATATGGTTAATCCAATTTGTCCACGACACCCCGGATTTATATGGGAAACAGCAAGGCGGCAGTTGGCATTCTGCTCCATGGGCTACCGGCCCCCTCGAGGTTCTCCCCAGGCCGCCCTCATTGCGTGATCCCGATTCTCATCGGGGCTGTGACTGGACGGAAGTATCATTATGGTCTGTGCGGGTCATTGCACCGGGCAGGTGCCACCTGTCTTTATAGCCGGCATCAGTCGCTCTCCATTAAGGGTCATGGCGTTCCGGCTAAGCATGCTCGCCGCACAGCTAAAGTACCTTGCTGATGTGTATTCGGTTATCTTGGTTCGCGAAGGAAAACTATCCCTTCACCTGTAGGCCACGAGACTAAGAATAATTAAGGTTATTTACAAAAGTTTTTTCAGTTTTTTTCTTATAGTCCTGAGCTGCTGTGATACAGCGGCAGGAGAAACACCGATGGATTCGGCATATTCTTTTCCTGACATGCCCTCAATAAACATCTTTGATACGAGATGTCTCTGCTGCTTTGTAAGTTCGGCAAAAGCTGCTCTGATTCTCCTTGCTTCAGCTTCTGCCTCAATGATGTTTATCGGGTTATATTCGTCTGAGGCAAGCCACTCCTTCTCATCAACGCCATTGTCAAGAGTGGTATGCCTTCTTGTCTCTTTGTGATTGTTGTTGTATTCGATTCTGTCAAGTTCCATGTGAAGAGCTGCCATTTCTGCAGACACTTCCACTTCAACTGTTCCTGTAACGAATTCATATCTGATTATCATCTGTAACCTCCGAATTTTGAAAAAAGTTTTAACTTGTTCAAAATCCGCCGGTTACGGTCCTCTAATATTTCTCATCTGCACTCCGTTTCCAGAGGCCTCTTTCATCAGCAGTCCAAAAAAGCGATTGCAGACAAAAAAAGAAGGCTGGCAAAACACCTGTCCTTTATAGGACTACTAATGTTTTGTCAGCCTCCTGATGATACTAATGTCAAATTCAGTCTTAGAAACTTTTGGCTATCTACGTCCGGCCCTGAGGGTGCACTTCGGGAGCCCAATTCGCAGGTTCATATAGATAGCCTCACTTATTCAATTGTAATATTCTCAGCTGTCGCCTTATTTACTGTTATCTATCGAGTACTGCATCTGAGATTCTCTGATCTGCAGACTGCCCACTCCTACTCTGACAACATACTGTTTCTTGCATTTCGGACACATGACGTCCTCAACGTCGGCCGAACTAGAAGAAAAAAGCTGCTTTCCGCAAACCGGACATACTACTTTATACTTTTCTACTTCTCTTGCCATGTTCATAATTCCCCCTTGGACTTGTTACTGGATATATTTTATGTATGTGGAACCAAGTGACTCTCTACTTCTGCACTTCAGGGAAACATACCAGCTGCAGTAAGCCTTTCAACGGATATATGGGCATTGCCTACATGAGATGGTACAGCAAGTCTGGCAGAAAACGGGGATGTCCTCAGTAACCACTGTAATGCTCTGCATACCTCGATCATCACGACGGTAATTGCTTGCAGGGCATATTTGTCAAACTAGTTCTCCCTCCTTCACCCTCTTCTGAAAATGTTGATTTATTTGATGAATCAATTATAGAACATTTGTTCGTATGGTGCAAGGAGTATTTTCGCCCATTAGAAAAAGCGGCGTTTTTTAGCCGCTTTTATTCTTCGTCATCATCATAGAATCTATCTTCCATGATTGCATTTGCTTTCGCAATATATTCATTTCTCGCTCTTTCCGGAGCCAGCAGTGTATATCTCACTTGAACTTACCTACAATTCTAAACTTTATATTATCCCACAGGACATTATTTTACTTTAAAAAACAAATTCACTATTTCTTGTGGAATTAGATTTTCCTCATCCGCATATAACACATAAATAGAAGGGCTAATGTCGAGTCTTATATCTCTGGCATCTGATCCAGCTCCAATTTTAACTTCAAAGCTATTAGTTTCAACACATTCTTTCAAAATTGTATATAGCTCTTCATCAAAACAAGGATTTGTTGCATCGATAAATAACAAATCATTTTTTTCCAATGATGTAATTGTTGCCACAAATTCACTCTTATTTTTTCCATTAAACTGCTTAATTGTCGAATTATATGTAGCCGCAATTCTTTTTATATATTCAATACACTTGCTTTTTGAGTCATGAATAATAAGAAGATTCTTTCCAGCATACGTCTCTGCGTTTTCAGATAATGTCGAGAGTTTATCTTTGTTATGGTTATTAGCAACCATAAACTTTCTAAGAAGTTGGTTGTTTGCAATTGCAATTTTATTTTGTTGCTCAATCAGTTCGCATAATTTATCCAACGTAAGCGCCTAATTTGAGGGTGGATTGTAATTCATCAGTAGAGACCTCATAATTAGATGTAGAAAATGCGAGCGTTTTACTCCATTTTGAAATGCGAGTGCTAGTATTTTACTCTAAATGAATGAGAGGTTATCTAATGAGCAATACACGATCACTTACTCCAGAGCAGCGCTTCGAACTTGTTATGGAATGCCGTAGCAGCGGCCTTACTGACTACCAATGGTGCAAGGAACATGACATTCATCCCGGCACCTTTTACAACTGGATTGCCAGATTCCGAAAGCAGGGTTATCCTAACATACCTGAACCAACGGGAAGAACTTCAAAGCATAAGGCTGTTAAGCAGGAGGTTGTTAAGCTTGAAATACTTCCTGATACACCTGCTGAGTCAATTCCATTTTCTTCAAGCGGCTCGGATACTTCATCATTTTTTTATGAGGGTACTGGTAATTACCCTGAACCTGTGATGGAAATCTGTTCAAACGGTTCCATCATCCGTATTACCAATCACATAAATCCACAGCTGCTAAGTGTTGTATTAAGCCAGCTTGGAGGGACAAAATGATTGGAGACATATCACTTGCGACCAACATATATATCATCACGGGATTTACTGACATGCGAAAATCAATAGATGGTCTTTATGCCTTAGTCATGGACAAGCTCCATGAAGAACCTGACAGGTTTTCCATATATCTCTTTTGTGGAAGACGTGCCGATCGAATAAAAATTCTCCTGAGAGAATCTGACGGCTATGTACTCCTTTACAAACGCCTGAACGCGGATGTTCAAGGAAGATTTCGCTGGCCCAGAAATACATCTGAGGTTAAATCCATTACCTGGCAGCAGCTTGACTGGCTAATGTCAGGACTTGAGATTGAACAGCCGAAGGCCTTGAAAATACCGCAGAATCTGTGATTTAAGATGCTAAAAACATTGCAATTTCAAGCACTTTTCTCTTTTTTTGTTATGCAAAATATGGTAGAATATATGTAAGAGAAAAGGAGTTTTAGCAACATGTCACAATCAGTAAACGATGTCCAGTTCAGAGAACTTAAGGACATGATAAAACAACTGAATACGACAATCCAGCGATTAAATCAGACTATCGATCTTCAGAACAAACTGCTTTCTGAGAAGGATAATGCCCTGGCTGAAATGAAGGCCGAGCTGACTCTTCTTAGAAAGAAGCTTTATGGTGCCTCTAAAGAACGTACCATAATTGAGAATTCTGATCAGCTAAACTTCTTTAATGAGTTTGAAAATGAACCTGAGCCTATTCCTGAAATCATAGAACCGGAATACATAGAGGTAACATACAAGAAGCCAAGAAAGAAGAAACCTTCCTTATCAGAACAGTTCAAGGACATACCGGTCAAACAATTCGTTGTCAATACACTAAGTGATGAAGAAAAGGAATGTCCTGTATGTTCTGCACTTATGCAACCAATAGGAACTGAGGTAATCCGCCGCGAAGTAGTACATGTTAAACCTGAAATGTACATGATTGAATATGTTGCTACTACATATGGCTGTCCTGTCTGCAAAGATACAGAATACCCTCAGTTTATCAAGGATGACAGGGCTCCAAAGGCTCTAATTGAAGGCAGCTATGCTTCACCATCTCTTGCAGCATGGGCTTTCTATCAGAAGTTTGCAATGTCGGTTCCGTTCTATCGTCTTGAAAAAAGCTTTGAAGAGCTTGGTGCGAAGATTGGTCGTACTTCAATGGCAAGCTGGGCAATTGCGTGCAATGAAATGTACTTTAAGCCTATGACCGACTACTTCCATCGTAAGCTTCTGGAAAGAAGCTTCATCATGATGGATGAAACGCCTATTCAGGTTTTAGATGAACCGGGCAAACGTCCTGAGAGCAAGTCATATGTATGGCTTATGCGTTCGGGTGAGGATGGACTTCCTCCAATAGTCCATTACAGCTATTCTCCAAGCAGATCCGGAGATACAGCAATTAAATTGCTTGATGGCATAGCACCAGGCACATATCTCATGTGTGACGGTTACTCAGGATACAACAGACTGACTGATATCAGACGTTGTACCTGTTATGCTCACATCAGAAGATATCTGTATGAAGCTATTCCAAGTGGACGGGGCAATGACCTTACCCATCCTGCAGTACAGGGCGTAATGTACTGCAATAAATTATTCGAGTATGAACGCAAATACGCAGAAAAGGGTCTTTCACCAAAGCAGCGTCATGCTCGCAGACTCAAAGATGAGAAGCCTGTAATCGAGGCTTTCTTGGCGTGGGCAGATTCACAGCCTGTTACCGGAAGCGGCAGACTATCTAAAGCTATCACATATATCAGAAACAGACATGATGCCATGTTCACCTTCCTTGAGGATGGAAGGTGCAGTCTTTCCAATAATCCAAGCGAGAATTCCATTCGCCCCGTTACGGTCGGAAGAAAGAACTGGTTATTCAGTAAGTCTGTTGAAGGTGCCGAGGCCAGCATGGGAATCTATACCATCGTGGAAATGGCAAAGCTTTACGGCTTAAGCCAGTACAAATATCTTGAGTATCTGCTTACAAATCGTCCATCAGCCGATATGACTGATGAAGAACTTGATAGATTAGCACCTTGGAATGAGGATGTGAAGAAAGCGTGCAGCAAATGCGAGAATCCAGATATGGAGTAAAATGCTCGCATTTACTTTATACCTAACACCCTCAGATTAGGCGCTTACTATCCAACTTTTTTTCTATACAATATAATTCATCAAACATATAATCATCACTCATATAAGCATACCCTCCTTTTTCCACCGGAAGTGATCTATCATCTATTTTTTAAAAATTATATCAAATGTACTGGTATATATACGCTATTGAATTTGGATATCTTCAAATAATTTAACACAATAGGAACGAAGGACTGTTGTTCTTTACACTATTTCAAAATACTCATCTTTGTAAATAATTTTTTCAGACATATATACCTCTTTAGGTATCAGCTTGTACGCCAACCCGTTCGTAACGAGCAGTGCTAATAGTTCATTCTCTGCCATCCTTGAAATATTGAATTTCTTCATTACAGAAACAATCAAGTCAATATAATCTTCTACACCACTATCACTACGCACAATAATACCACGCTCATATCTTCTATCAATTTTTCCTGGCTGTATAATCTTATACCTCTTAGAATATGTATCGATTATTGCATGAAGAAGATATACATTCCAATCATACCCAACGTCTGGGAAATTGTCCCATTCGTCAAAGCTAATAAGAGATATAAAGCCATCGCGTATAATATCTTCAAGACAATTTTCAATGGTAAATAATGTTACATCATCCAACATAAGAAGAGTTTTCTTAATATACTTGTCATCGCTTACTCTAATGTAATCATCTTCAATGTCATAAAAACACATCTTTGCAGTAACATCAGACCATTTTATTTGTTTTACAAGCTCATCATATTCGCTGAATAATATCTTATTTGGATAATCTAATAAATATAGCACCACATTTTTAACCGAGAGCTCCTCGAATAAATACCTTTTTGCAATATGTGGGCGTTTAAAATCGAAATGTTTTTTGAAAAGCTTTGCACAATAGTGATATAAGTTATTTGCAACTTTCATATTATTATCGTCTATTAAAGATCTATTCAGCCGATATACTTCATCGTACAAAAGCCACTCACTACAATAACCATTCCCCGCCTCTAACATATCATGAATTAAATCTTTCAAAAATACCTTATCTTGCGAGGTGCATTTTACTAAAGTTGTGGAATAGTAATAATTGTAATCCCATAAGAAAATATCGTCTGATTCATATGTGGTATTCAATAATACAAAACCTGCAATGCCAGGGAATTTCTTCTCAAGTTCTTTACGGTGTACGGGACGACCTTGTTCAATAATAAAGCGACTCATTCGATCACTTAGTTTTTCAGATGTATAAATCCCACCTTTTTTCCGTAAACAATCTCTTGTATAATCATATTCCTCCGGATAATACATTCTTAAAACTCCATGAAGAAAGTGATAATTGTCAATATTACTCATCATCCGAATTAGACCTTCAAATTCAGAGAAAAGTTGCGAATAATAGAATTCTCCTTCCGAAGAACCATCAATATAGTCTTTAATTTGTTGCAACAAATCATTTTCAACATGAATATTTTCGATTGCTGTTGCAGCTCCTCTTCCACTAAGAACAAGGAAATCTGCTAGCCTAGTGCTAAAGGCCCTATCTTCATCTGCAATTCCTATATCTCCATATTCTTCATATGTATATTTTCTTAATAAGGTTAGTTCTTCGCTATCATACAACTTTATCCCGTTCGGAAATCGCTTAGCAACGATTTTTGAGCATAAATAGCCATATGACTGCCTTCCTTTAATGACATAGTTTCCGTAAACCTTGTATCCATTCTTTTGCAACAGATTAATAATGTCTGTATCATCTAGATAATGAAATCCATTTTGTTGTAGAGTTTCATTTAATTCCTCCACTCCGTTATGAAAATCATACGCATCACCAATAACGTCTTCCAAAACCGCATATAATCTTTCTTCGTTAAAATGTTCCGATTCCCCTGCCAGTACAAAAGCATCTGCAAAATCTAAATATTCTAAAGTCGTAGATGTTTTGCACCAATACATTAAAATATCGTCGTATACATTATAATCAAAAACATCTACTAGTTCCTGAGCAGTAACAATCCCTTTTTTATTAGTAAAGCTGGAGACTATAGTAGTCAGTAGCGGAGTTAGTCTGTTGTAAAACTTTTTGACAATCTGACGAACACGTTCTCTTGAAAGATTATATTTATCTCCTATTGCTTGTAGTGTTGCTCCTTGGGCTTTCATAGCTGCAATCTTAAAATCTTTTTCAGAAGATTTTTCAAGTATAAATTCAAACACAGCTGTAAAATCCTTTTTAAGTTTATCTTCTAACCCCAACAGTTTATCCTTGTTATGATATCCTACTATTTGCAGTAATCGTTTCTCCGATACATTATGAAGCTGTCCAATAGTTTCAAACCCTTCACTCGCTAGTTGACGAATAACACGTGTAGAAAGACCTAAGCTCTCTAATAAATCGACACTTGCATCAAATAATTGTGGATCAATGTCAGAAAATAAAACTTTCTTCCCACTGCTACAGTCTGTCGAAGTTTCTGTAACGGGGTAATATTTTTTTATAACCTCATTTATTTCAAAGATAGACCTAGCCCCCAAGTGTTTTATGCTTGTTAAATCGTATTCCTCCAAATATGCATTTAATTGTCCTAGTGTTGTTATTCCAGACCTTATTAATGAATTTCGACTTCTTCCACCAAGTTCGGGAATATTTTCAATTTTTATGTTTTCAGTGCTTGCTTCGCTCTGATCCGTTTCCAAAAGAATTTTGGCTTGCAATGCACTAATCCTATCGTTATCGTACAGATTAAGAACTTGATTAATTTCATCAATAGACTTTCGACCTAAATTTCTTATGTGATTAAGATCTTGACTCTTTACATAAGCTTTCAATTGCCCAATAGTCATTATCCCTACACGTTTTAGAGCATGCCTACTTCTTGGGCTTAATTCTTCAATTTCAGCAAGATCCAAATCTGCACAAACAGATTCGTCACAAGTCAGGTTTCCAAATGAGCGGTTCTCGCTATCAACAGTTATCTTCCTGATTCGCTCAAAATCGCAATCCTCTAATAATTTGAACATTAGATTATTATCTTTCGCATACTTTTCGACAGAACTTCCAGGTAAACAATATACCATTCGTACGTTAACAAAACCCTTAAACTGCTCCGATTTTGTTACAGTTGTGTCTGCCCCTAAGAAAATAATCTCTATTTCTTTCATTGAACTTATTTTTTCAGTATTCGCAAATGCAACTGGGTTCACGGCCTTAACGTTCTTCGGAATTATTACTTTCTTAATTGCAGTGTCAGAAAAACAATTGCCCTCCAAAAATTCTACACTATCAGGAAAAAGAATATCTCTTATAGGGCTACCTTTAAATGCTGCGTTGCCTATTGTTTTAACGGAAGCTCCCAAATTTACTGTGCTTAAGTTTTTACAATTTGCAAAGCAAACAAAAGGTATATTTTGAACTAATGCCGGAATTGCAACATGCTCAAGTCCGCTTCCATTAAAACAACAATCTCCAATATATACTAGTTCATCGGGTAAATTGATTTGTCTAAGTTTTTCACAACCCGAAAATGCATCTCTTAGTATAGCTCGAATCGTTTCTGGAAGAATAATTTCTTCAATAGGCTTATTTGCGAATACCTCTTCTCCAATAGATACAACCGGATAGCCTTGAAAATATTGGGGTATAACAACAGTTTCTGTATTTGGGCCATGGTAGTCTGTGATTCGCACGCTCTTTCCAATGCATGAATCCATGCCAGGAATTTCAACTTTACACCCCCTCCAATCAGTTGCCGTTCCAAGTTCTAATTCAAAATCAAAGTTTTGCATATTGGATTCTTGGGGTTCACTTCCACCAATCGCAGGGACATCAACTTCCATTTGTTCGGATTTTAATATTAGATTCAGTTCTGTCTGTATTTCAGAATCGTCATGTTCCTCAACAAAATCCATTGTTGTTTGAACCGCAGAGCGTAAATCGGTGCAATCTAATTTAGATACTTCTGGAATAGAAGTGCCATAGGTTTCTTTATTATCCGTCAAACAATATGGACAGATTTCAAACATTTCTACCTCATATATTTCACCACAGTTTTTGCACTTCATTATAGTACTCCTCCCGCTAAAAACCCAAATGCTTTTTCATTTTTTCGTATAGCTCTTCTCTACTAAACGTATCAATTAAATATGTTCCAGCTAGTAAATTAACATATTTCGCTAGCTGTCGAACACATTCTCTATCAATCTTTCTTCCAGACTGCTCAGCATCATATAAAACAGATATTGCTACATTACCAATATGTGGGTTATTGAAAACATTTCTCCCGCAAATACTTTCAATGAAATCTTGATCTTTACATAAAAACTTTGTTAGCTCATAAGGATCATTGCGAGTTTCGTCATAAGTAACTCTACCTATCCACCAAAGGCGCGCTATTCCATTTCTAAAAAGCGAACGCTGAGTGGAATAGCCAAAAAGATATCTATTTTTAATATCTTCAGCGGATTCTGCATTCCAGCGATAATTCATGTACGGTAGAAATTCATTTAATGTATATGCGGCCCAAATTCTTTCGTCTGATGCCTGTGAATCCGATAAAAATTTCATATGATTGTATACTCTTTGCACGTTTTCCGCATCAGTTAGGCTTTCTTTACCTTTTGGTTGCGACATATCGAGATTAAATTCATCAATATCATAAGATGTTGACCTAATAATATCATCTTTATCAAAGAAAGTTTCCAAGGTGTGGCTTTTTTCAAGTATCACCTTTTTAAGTATATTAGATAAGTTGCTTTTCACAGCATTTAAGTCATCTTCAATAATATATTTAATCTTCATAATTTCCTCCTGTTATAGAAAAGAACTCAATACCTTTTGTGATTGGGCCATTAAGGAGCATTTGTGATACCTTTAAGGGATTTATGTTTTTTAAACTTTCCTCATCAATTATTATATCTATCGCAGCGCATGCCTTTCTTAAACTTCTAAACCAGCGGTAATCTTCGTATAAATACAATTGTTCACCTGATGCTCGTAGTTCAGAAAAGACATACAATAATGCCGGAATTATCACCATCGAATGCAATACCGGTTGCACTTCGATGAGGCCCTGAATATTTGAATATTGGTGAAAATTTTTTTCTGGCAAAGAAATGATAATTTTCTGCTGTCCTAAATCCACATTCATACTTACATCAGCTGGATCCTTGCTTGGAACAATGGAAAAGATAGACGATGCATTGTTCAAATCATCTCTGACCTTATTAATGCGCAGGTTATATTGATTTCCTACGGCTAAAATGCAACCTTTTTCAATATTAAACTTGAATCCTTTATAGTCACTCGCAAATTTTTCATTCGAATACTTATCCAAATTTCTTGTTGCAACCAAAAAACTACATATCTGCACTACACCATTGACTTCCGAATCTTCCAATACATGTGTGTCATCATATTCATATGTCCTTTTTATCTTTCTGTAGCAAGTTTGTGGACATTCAATATGGTGCACAATTTCAACATCCCTTGTCTTCAACAATCTCTCCAATTCATCATTTTTTAGAATTGCTTTTAAGTCGAGTTTTATATTATACCCTTCCATTGTCTGGTTAAAGGATGTAGTAAATTCACTATCTACATAATAGTCCCCACCTTCAATGATTACCGGATAAGGATAGTATTTATTTCTGATTTGCATACATCACTACCTCCATGGAACAATAATCATAAAAGTCTAATTCTAAGCTTATACGTAAAGGGTGTCCTTTTGTAAGCGTCAATCCAGAAAGTTTATTTCCCTCGATGCCTATCTGTCCACCAATCAAAGTAGCTTTTTTTATAGGTGCTTCATATTTTTGCGTTTCAGCAGAAAGATATAATTCTAGAGTCGCTTCTGCCCCATCTTTATTTGGAACAACCATTAACACATATTTACCTTCATCTTTATTAACGCAAATAGGAACAAATTTTTCAATACCCACACTGGTTTTCTTAGGAAATTCCTTTTCTCCGCCTAGTTCACGATGCGCATCCTGGCTAGGTCTACCTCCGGGCACTTTGGTTTTTCCTTTATTATGAAACCAGTCTTCTTCATTACCACCTGGTTCCATACGTCCGGGTTCAAACTCTTCTCCCATATTTTCAAAATTTCCTGGCAAATCTATTGCTTTGCTTTTACGATTAACGCTTTTCACTTCAATATCAAGAACTTTATTACTTACAACTTCTTCGCGCTTCTTCTCCTCCGACTCATCCAGCTGATCCGGCAGATAATTTCCCACACCAACCGCATCCAATGATTCCTCCGCCCCAGAAGAGATTAGTTCCTCAATCTTTTTCTTTATAAAATCATTCAGTGCTTTGAGTAACGCTTTTTCCTGCATCGGATTCTTTGACCTATCTGGTTCCCATTTTGTATGTTCTGGATTTTCAATTAAACGCAAACGCTCATTTATTTTATCACCATTTATAAACATTACTCCCGTAAACGGAACTCTCCCCGGCAATCGATCTTTATCCATAATTTTCATCCCGGTCTGTCGTATCATTGAAATCCTATTTGGAGCATCCTGGTTTCCAAGCAATAGACCAAGCTTTATTTCTCCCATTCCCAGGAAATCTTCTACATACCAAACAGTATCTTCAGCTGTAAGAACATTATAGTATTTATCGGTATACCCTGTAATGTCATCCTTATACAGTTCAATTATTTCTGGCAAAGACTCTTTGCTAACTGTTATATCACCAATCCTCACTTCCAATTTCTCGTTCCAAATTGCTCCTAAGAATCCATTCAAAACAGAAACAATAATATCCTTTTTCCAATCGGCCGAGCCATATTTATATCCTGCGATATAGATATCCGTGCCATAGTCTCCATCCATGCGCGAAAAAGCAGGGTCCAAATTCAACTCATTGTATTGTGGAGTATTCTTTTCGTTTCCGTAGTATCCTGTCCCCTGTGTATTTTGGCCATCTTTATTAGTAAAAGTTACTAATCGAGCAACTCCTTGCGATGCCCTTTCTTCCTTCATATCATATGTACTATAGAATACAGTAGAAAAATGAGAACATGCAAATGGAGCAAATTTACCAATACCATATGAACCTCCTGCAGTACCTTTCTTATCAGAAGCTCCAGATGATTTCGTTAAGTTTGTCCAATCGGTATTTATTGCTTCCCTTGAACCAAGAAGCCCTCTTGTATTAAAGTCACTAATTCTTAAAAACGTACATTCTCCCTTGTTTATTTCACTTATTGCTGTCGTATAGAATTCTTTTGTTGCTTGAGCTTTTTGACCACTCCAAAACTCCAAGCATCTTTGGAAAACATCTAAAAGCGCAGACCTTCCCGGCAAGTCTTCACAAGGAATCTTAAACATATTAAATTCTACAATAGTTTTTTCCTTTGTTGCTGCATCTAGTGAATTCTGACATATTTCTCTTGCTAAGGAGGTAAGAGGAGTACCTCTAAACATCGCAACGCCAGAATCATTTATACCTTTTATTTCGCCATAATCGTTTGACGGAAATCTCCACTCAGCCATGACTTACCTCCTATCGTAATTTAAACTTCTTCTCCCCACTATCAGACACATCAAATCTCGCCTTAGCAAGCTTTAGCTCATTCTCAATTGCATTAAATATCTTTTTTACATCTTTTTTATCATACTCATAAGTATTTGTATTTGAGCAATTACCCAGTAACTTAATCATATCAATAATTTTGTTAGTTCTTGCTTCCGCAATTCTTATAAATTTATCACTTTTCGATTCGCTCATAACATTACCTCCCCCACTCTAATTCTTACTCAAAGTATACTATATTATTGAAATATTTCAATAATATTTCAATAATAATTAGAGAATAATATCATTTCCAAATCAAAAGGAGTCAATTCTATATGCCCTATTACGATATATTAAGAATGGACTACATGTATTTTAAAATATTCCATGATATACTCTATCTCTGTGGTTTTTATTTAGCGCATACTTTTAATTTTCAATTTTTTAAATTAGAAATCTTATCAGACGCAAAAAGAGTAATTGATGAAAACCGCATTTAAGGTGTTCTTCAATTACTCTTTACTCACTAGTTCTCTCTATTTCAAATATGGTTTTGCTAATTCTGTTGCAATTCTCTCAATAACAGAAACGCACACTGAATTTCCTGCCTGTTTATATAGTCTCGCATCACTCATATCATTGGGAAGATTAAAATCACTTGGGAATCCTTGTGTATTAAAGCACTCTCTAGGAGTCATTTTACGAATACCATATTTTGTTTTAATTAAGCAGACATTATGCCCGCCCTCTCCTTGATTTGCTGTAAGTGTAGGAACAACTCCCGATTGATTTTTTCTTACGTACTTACGTCTCCACTGATAAATAGCAGGATGTGTTGGATCATCATCCTTCATACCATCAACTAAAGCATTGTATATTTCACCCTTATACTTTCCTGGAGTATAATAATACTTTTCATCCACCTTATTTTCAAAATCAATAATATCACAAACAGAATTTGTCAAAGGTACCGATAATGGCCAACGAAATTTTTCGTAATCTGCTTCGTCTCGAAATGCAACAATGTAAATTCGCTCACGGTTTTGAGCTACATTTCCATAAGTCATCGCATTTAACACTTGATATGTATATTTGTAACCTAAAAAATCAAGTTGTTCACAAATTACTCTAAACGTATTACCATTGTCATGGCCAACTAAATTCTTTACATTTTCAAAAAAAGCGAATCTTGGACGTTTATCTTCCAAAATGCGGGTTAACTCAAAAAATAGTTCTCCTCTACCCTTCTCATCATCGAAGCCTTTTCTGTACCCCGCAATAGAGAATGCTTGGCAAGGAAAACCAGCTAACATGATATCAAAATCTGGAATTTCATCACTCTTTACATCATGTATATCTCTAACATCCACTTTTATATTAAAATTCAATTCAAACGTCTTTGCTGGATATACATCGATTTCATTTGCATACACAGTTTTAAAAATCCCAGTACTCTCAAATCCGTAATCAATTCCACCTACTCCAGCAAAGAAAGAAGCACACTTAAACATAGATTTTTCCCTTTCTTTTAAAATATATATAAATTATAACAAAAAACGCGGCGCGCCGCAATGCATTTCAATAAAACAATAATAGGAAGTCAATTTTTTGACTTCCCACTTTGCTCTATAACCTTGGAATAAACCCTTTAGGCGGATTCTGCTCATCAATCCATATGAATTCAATATGAATATCATTTGAGCCCTCATATTTTGAGAATCTTAAGCCATTGATGTTCAGCTCTGCCAACTTTTTAGAAGTTAAAGGTTCATATTCTTTTAATTGGAAAACTCCTCTTAAAATCCATTCGCCTAGATAAGACTGCTTTTCCGCAGACTCAATCGCTTTACCATAATCTTGTGTAATATATACTGGCAAAGAATCTCCAGAAGGCTCAAAGATTAGATTAAACTTTCTTGCTTCTTTCGTTAATGCTAATTTAGGAGTTCCTGGTACCAACGAACCATAGTTATGTCCAAAAAAATCTGGATGCATTTGATGGAATTGAGCTGCATCTGGAATAGGAATATACACCTCATCAATAGGGCGATATAGTACCTTTTTAACATCCTTTTCAAACTCTGCATTCTTTGTCATTTCAACAAGCCCAACAATATACGCACGCAACCTGGTTTTTACATGTCTTTCGTCAGCAGATGTTGCAGGTTCAAGCAAAAAACTACTTAAACCTTCTTTCACGCGCTTTGCTATTTCTATGTCAACTTCATATTTATACTTTTGGTATATGTTTTCTATTCTTCTTTTCCTTTGGTCCTTACTCATTTTGGGGCCCGTTCCAAAGAAACTGTTAAATCCAGAGTACATCTCTGTTTCACCGCTCTTATTCCAAATGGTCCAACAATATGTCTCCAATGGTTCCTTCAATTTTTGGCTGGGGGCTTTATACACTATGCTCTCCTCAGCAACATATGAACCATCTTTTTCCGACTCTACCATATCTGCAATTTCCCCAAAAACAGAATATGCATCAGCCACATATTTTACATCCCATTCTTCGCACACAATATTCTTGTTGTCAAAGTTCATATGTAATTGACTATCTGCGGAAGTGTATTTATAGGTATGGTTCCCATCTGTAAAGAAAAAATTGGTCGGGTTCTTTTTTCCTGTACATCCAAGAACCTTTAGCTTTTCTATGTCTATCTTATCATACGGCGTCTCTCCAACATAAATTCGTGGTGTTTCCGTTTTATTTGACGGCATTAACACATGATAAACAGAATGCACATGGGTATCTTCTACATCAATTCTAAAACCTCTAGCATTTGCACATGAAGAATCAATTCTTTCGTTTCTTATTTGTGCAATACGCTTAGCCAAATCAAGATATAAATAAGCATTTAATTGATCAATCTCATCCTTACTACCTACTAAACTTGCGTTGTATTTAATTTGTTCTACAATCTGAGCCCACTCATCATGTTTTGCCTTAAACTGTGCCACCTTTTGATCACCAGAAGAAATGCCAAACGTTTTTATACCAATTAAATATTTTTCTCCATTACATTCTACTGACGCATCATATGATGTATTACCAATATCTTCAGCAACCGCATTAAATGCCTTTTGGAAAGCAGTTTCTTCGTTATTATCAAATGCCTTTTGAGCGAACATCCCTGTAAGACTGGCAAATGCAAGTATTAATCTTTTATATTCGTATTTCCCTTGTTCTGGCAAGTTCTCCCACACTATAATCACCTCTCAATTTTTATGTTCTAAATTAACCACAAATATTAACTAATGTTTATTAAAAATGGAGTTGGAAAGGCTACATCCGCAGTCTTTATCATTTTCTTAATAAATGCGACTTGCTTCTCATTTAATCCAACATACTCTTCTTCGTCTATACCTACAACCAGAATATTTCCACAAAGAACATCAATTAATCTCCCATTATCTACTACTCTAATCGTAGGTGGAAAATTCATCAGCTTTGAGCTTTCATTCTGCAAAAGAGCAATTTTCTTTTTTTCGAATAATGTAAAATAAGGAATCTCCTCTACTTCTCCTTCTAAAATATCTGTAGCGATATTTTCATCAACCGTTTGTAATAAAAATAGTTCATTAAAAGTTTCATCTGGTCTTAGAATTAAGATTTTTTTCATTCTGTTCCTCTATTCTACACACACATAATTTCCCAAAGCTAACACTTTTTTAAATTCGTTGCTTGCAACGACAGGCCCTTTTATTTTCATTTTCCCAGAAAACTGAAACACCCATCCAAAGAAAGTCGGGCTTAATGTTGCCGGTACTCTTGCAACGAAAGTATTTTCCGTACAAACTTCTGTATCCACTTCCGTACCATAACGGTCGATAATATACTTCATCAATTCATTTTGACACTCTAGTTCAACGATAACCTCGTCTCCGTCGTACATTTTGAAAATCTTATTAGCATAGTCATCTACGTTAAAACCTTTTGGTTTCTTTACCGCAGGTTCATCCATTACCTTCGGTCTATGAAGCCTGTCTACTCTAAACGCGGATACAGATTCATGCTTGTCCGAATAGCCAACTACATAATAGTAGTCTTCGTTCCAGTAGAGTACATAGGGACTTAAGGTATATATTTCGCCATCATGACGGAATATCTTTTCTTTATTTCCGTTATACTCTGTATATTTAAATTCGATTTTCTTCTTCTGGCTAATTGCATCAGAAATCGTATCTACAATATAGTAAATCTATGTGTTATCTGTTTTCGCTCTACCCGTAGCTACGATATGTCGGTCAAGTTCTGATGACTGCGTTTCACTTGCTAGTGCAGCAATCTTCTGAATCAGTTCTTTACTCTTCTTTTTCGTAATAAACCGGGAAGAAGACACTGTATCAATCAAAAGCTTAAGCTCTGGTATTTCAAAGTTTCGATTTCCCCAGAAGTATTTATTTGGTGAACTTTTGATCGTCACGATATCATAGTCCATATCTTTTAATAAGGCAATGTCACTAGCTAAAGTTTTGCGATCTATGGAGTAGCCTTGTCCCGCAAGATATTTCACGAGTTCAACAGTGCTAGTTGGGTGTTCTTCATCTGTCGTCTTATATAGTTTTTCAAGAATCAATAGCAAACGTTTCTTTGTATTACTTTCGTTCATATTTGCTTTCCTCTATCATTCAGCATTATATTCTTCCGGAATAAACAATTGTTTCGGCAAGTCGCCTCTGTATCCAGTATTATTAATAATTAAATCCTGTATTGGATATGTGCTATTTGTGGATGTCACATTTGCAGGAAGTTCTTGCTCTTGTATCTGTGTTAAATAAAATATAATGGTTTTCTCTGCATCATTAATATATCCAGCTGTATCATATACAGACATATCCTTTGGTTCAACAATTTCTCCTAGTCGAACATACTTTGTTCCTCTATAATCATCTAACCATTTTGCTTTATGATCTTTTAATCGGCTACCAAACGAAGCCGTAGTTTTTCCTATGTAAAGGAGTGTTTCCTTGTCTCCAAAGACTCTGGAAATATAATAGATTCCGATATCATTCATTCTTTCACTTGCAAGAACGGTATCAAATTCTTTCGGATAAGACCATTTAATTGTTATCTCTTTATAACCTTCCATTATCCATATCTCCTTATATATAACTATACATAGTAAATTTTACCACTCTTTGTCGAAAGATGCAATTTATTGTCCCTTAGTATTCCCTTTAAGGTGGGGATTTTATTCCCCACCTTGGGCTTCACTTTCACCATCTTGTTCCAGTTCTACCCGGGAACCATACACCGGCACACCATATCAGCAAATTTTCTTACGGGAGTACCACATTTTCAAGAAAACAAAAAACTCCGATTCCCGCTATTTCCAACGGGTTTCGGAGTTTCTGCATTCATCAACTGTCAAAGACGGGATTGTACCATTGTTCACAGCGTTCTTCAATTCGAACATAAGTTCAATGGGGCAAAAAATGCCCTTTTACTTCATTTCAGTAGTTTTTCGACATAGTTCGACAAATCATTTATACCGCCCACTTAATACAGCAGGCGGTATTGTCAATAATTGTAATTTCATCAGTATTTTTCTGCATTCTACGGTATGCTCAGCCATTCCTTCTCAGGATTCACATATCTGCCCTTCACCTTTACTCCAAGGTGCAGATGCGGACCTGTGGAATTGCCTGTGCTTCCCACATTACCGATATACTGTCCTCTTACTACCTTCTGACCTTCTTTAACTTTAATCTCACTAAGGTGTCCATATACCGTCTGCAGGTTATTGC
>CAZUFU010000020.1:0-20540 GCA_964619875.1 uncultured Oscillospiraceae bacterium | reverse complement strand
TTTTTTATGGCACCATGCGGTGGAAATGTTGTTACACCAAAGATGATCAGAAAAGGTCAGATACAGATAGGTGATAAAATACAGTTTGAAGAGGTGGCAGCACCGACACCGGTGGCACCTGCGGTTCAGGCTTCAGCAAAAGCATCCCCTGCACCGTCAGAAGTTCCGGTTTCTGCTGAATCGATCGCAATACCGGCCTCAGCTGACAAAGCAGTTGAAGCGCAGACAAGAATGACACCGGGCATGATTCCTAACACTCAGAGTATGCCAGGTGTGCAGATGCAGAGCATGCAAGGCATGCAGGGAATGCAGGGCACCCAGGGAACCTTTACAGACGACAACGGCGTCACCCGGAGACAGACCCAGGCGCCACAGATGCAGCAGCAGCCCGAATCACCGCTTAACTTCAGCGGCATGACAGACTATGTAAACTCCCTTGCCGCATCAGGCAGCCAGAGTCCCAGCTTCAATGTGCCGAGCCATCCGATGGTACCCCCTGAATACGAACAGACCATCGACTATGACTCAATCCAGTACATGAACGGCTTTCTCCGCACTCAGATAGGCCGTTATGTGAGAGTTGAGCAGCTTATCGGGTCGGGCAATACGGAAGAACGATTCGGCTTCCTTGTAGGCGTGGGAAACAACTATCTGCTGCTTCAGGACATATCCGACGGAAACATACTTGTAGTGGACTTCTACAGCGTAAAATTCGTGTACATCTATTTCGGCGAGCCGGTATTTCCTAACATTCCTCTAGGTCCAGCCGTTTAAAACAAACAAATCCCCGCGTTTTAAAAATCGCGGGGATTATTCATTATCCAAAAATCTCAAGCACCTTCTCTGCCGTTTCTTCTGGAGTAAGTCCGTTCATATCCACTTCGGCATCGCACCAGCTCCTGTAGAGCGGCAGGCGCATCTGATACAGTCTTTCCAGCGGCTGACTCTGGCTGAGGGGCCGGCCCTCTGTAGGCAGCAGAGATAAATCCCTGTTCAGAAATACAATGAAACTGTTCTCGGCAAGAGAATAATAGTTTTCTTCACGGGTTATGATGCCTCCTCCGGCTGAAATGATAACCCCTGTTTTCTGCGACAATTCTGCCGCCGCAGCACTTTCAAGGTCGCGGAAGTACTCTTCTCCTTCATCGGCGAATATTTCCGGAATAGGCCGTCCGTCTCTGGCTACAATCATTTCGTCAGTATCAAAAAGTTCACGTCCCAGCATGTCCGCCAGAATAGTACCCACAGTGGTTTTGCCCGTTCCCGGCATGCCGATAAGCAGAATATTCTGTTTATCACTTCTCATTCTGCCTGCAATTTTTTCAGTAATGGCATCCCTTTCCTCAATAACCTCATCAGTAAAGAGCATGTAGGAATATACTGCCTGTGATACAAGCATCTGAAGGCCGGAAATCGGCTCCATAAGTGACTTCCTGGCCTGGCACAGCAGGTTGGTCCTCAGCGGATTGTATATAAGGTCAACTACCCACTTCAGCCTGGTGAATGTCCCCGGATATACCAGGGATTTTCCTGTGTCAGGATGCATTCCCACAGGAGTGGTGTTAATCAGAATGTCAGCATCTTTATGGTCGGCAAGATCAGCAAAGGTTACATCTCCTTTGCGGCTCATTACAACAATTTGTCCGGCGCCCATGTCCTTAAGCACCGCACATACAGCCTTGGAAGCTCCTCCCGCACCCAGTACAAGGCACTTTGAACCCTCAACCTGCACGCCATTTACATCCAGAGTATGCATGAATCCGTAATAATCGGTATTATATCCTATAAGTTTGCCGTTCCTTCTTACAATAGTGTTTACCGCTCCGATGGCTGCTGCCTCGTCGGAAAGCTCATCCAGGAAAGGTATCACACTCTCCTTGTAAGGCACGGTGACGTTAAGTCCTTCCCATTGGTCCCCTTTTATGAAGGCTTCCAGCTCATCCGGTGTTTTTTCGAACAGAACATAGTCATAGGTTCTGCCTGCGGCCTCGCCTATCTGACGGTGTATCTGCGGGCTGAAACTGTGACCCAGCGTTTTGCCCAGCAGACCGAAAGTTCTTCCTGAATAATGCTCAGGCCTGTCGACCGTCTTCTCTTCGCTGCCTGCCTGTGTCTGCTGCATCTCCTTTTCTTCGGAAAGCAAAGCATCCAGCACTGCAATTGCCGCTGCTGCCTCCACACAGGCTGCCGTCTGATACACGGTGCATGCAGATTTCATTCCTTTTATTGTTATGTACTCAGGTTTCATGGTCTCAAGATTGACACTTACCTGTTCCTTGCCTATGGAAGACGCAGGACTTACGGCTGCTCTGAATACCACAGGCATTCCTGTAGCTATACCGCCGAGAATACCTCCGTGATTGTTTGAAGCTGTTCTTACATTGCCGTCCTCGTCTACAACATAATGGTCGTTGTTTTCCGAGCCGGAAAGAGAAGTTCCCGCGAAGCCGCTTCCGAATTCCACTCCGCATACGCCTGGTATGCCGAATACTGCCTGGGCAATATGTCCTCTCAGACCGTCAAAGTAACTGTCGCCGCATGAGCCGGCTTCCAGCCCCATTACCGCACACTCCACGACTCCTCCTACTGAATCTTCTTCCACTATGGTGGAGTCGATTATATCATCAAAGGTCAGTGGATTTTTGCTCCCGCTGATTTCCGAAATATCTGAAAGCACCTCTACACCACCCTTGGCCAGAATCTGTTTTGCAAGACCTCCTGCTATGCACAGTCCCACTGAAAGCTTCTCCGAAAATCTGCCTCCGCCCATGATATCCGCCTCGGCTCCATCCTTCTTGATGGCTGCAAAATCAGCATGGCCCGGTCTCGGCACGCGTCTGTACTCATTCCACTCAGCCTCGTCTAAAGGCGGATTTTCCACCGCAGCCTCAACTGTGGTTTCTGTGACTATTCCCAGTTCGCTTCCGAAGTTTGCCACACCTTTTTTCCAGATAATCTCGCGTTCTTCTTCGGCGGCAGTGCTGCCGTAGCACCCTGACATGTCATCAAAACGCCTTATCAGATCAGAAAGCTGTCCGTAGTCGATGACGGTTCCTTCAGGTATTCCTTCGATTTTTACTGTCATTTCTTTATGAGCGGGTGTCCCGTCCAATGTTACTCTGAATTTTTTTCCAAATGTGCTTGCCATCAATAATCCTCCATTATTTCGGGCTAATTAAAGCAATGATAAAAGGGCGGCCTATGCCAGCCCCTCATCTTCCAGCATCCGGTAGCCTACACCAAGCTCTGTAAAAATATACTTTGGTTCTCCCGGATTTGCTTCTATTTTACGCCTTATATTGGCCATATTTACTCTTAAAATTCTGTTGTTATCATCTGCATACGGGCCCCAGACCTGGTCTATAAGTGTATCGTAGGTCATTACCTTGCCCGAGTTCTTGGCCAGAAGTGATACTATCTTGTATTCCACTCTTGTCAGATGAATCTCACTGCCGTCAAGTGTAACACGTCTTTTATCAAAGTCAATGACCAGTCCTCCTGCTGAATACGGCCGGTTGGAATTGGTGCCGTCGCTTACAATCCTGTTATTATGTCTTATGGCGGTACGTATTCTTGCCAGAAGCTCGTTGGTTCCGAAAGGCTTGGTTATGTAATCGTCGGCTCCTGCATCGAGTGCTATGACTTTTTCCTTTTCCTGAGTTCTGGCGGAAATCACGATAATAGGTAAGCTTGACCATTCCCGTGTTTTTTTAATGATTTCCACACCATCCATATCCGGAAGGCCCAGGTCCAGAAGCACCAGATCCGGCAGAGATGAGGTTATGAGCGCCATGCCGTCCTTTCCGTTTGAAGCGGTAATAACCTTATAGTCGGAGCTGCTAAGGCTTTTGCTTATAAAATCGCAGATACTTTTTTCATCTTCTATGATTAAAACTGACACTTTCTGATACATTTTCAAATCCTCCTTCTAATCCTCAGTCTCCTTTGGGAGCGAAAAACAGAATTCAGCTCCCTCCTCTTGATTTTTGGCAACTATCCGACCGCTGTGAGCCAGAATAATTGTCTTGCAGATTGACAGTCCTATTCCCATTCCCTTGTAACCGTCCACATTGTCTTTGTCGCCTTTGAATCCGCCTCCGTCAAATATTGTTTCGAGACGGCTTTCATCGATGCCCACACCAAAATCGCGTATGTGAACATAGACGTTTGTCTCGTCCTCATCGACGGTAAGCTCCAGTGGTTTTTTGCTTTCCGAATGGAGCTGGGCGTTCTGAAGGATATTGAGTATTACCTGCTGTATCAGCATGGCATCCATCATAACCATCAGAGCATCATCGGGCTCCTGCTCGGGAACGGTGACATGAACCTCTGCCTCAGGAAAACGCTTTCTGAACTGAATCACAGCTGCCGCTACAACCTCGTCCACCGGCTCCAGTGACTTGGATACGCTGGCTGTATCATTATCGATACGTGTTACGGACAGCAGGTTTTCAACCATGTTCAGCAGCCAGTTTGCATCGCCTTTTATGCATTCTACCAGTTCTCTTTTTTCATCATCAGAAAGCCTGTCCTCCATTTCAAGATAAGAGGAACTGTTTCCGATGATGCCTGTCAGCGGCGTTCTTAAATCGTGTGAAACCGCCCTGAGAAGGTTAGCCCGCATTTTTTCCTTCTGAGCCTCCATGAGGGCCTTTTCCTGCTCTGCAAGTTCCTTCTCCTGCTCCAGAAGCCTTCTGGACTGTTCTTTCATGTTGGTGCTCATAGCCGATGTAACGATACCGATTATGAACATTCCCAGGAAAGTCACCTGATAGCCTTCAAGAGTAAAGTTGAAGTTCTGATAAGGATAGGTGAAAAAAAAGTTTACACTGAGTACGCTGGCAACAGCGAACATCAGGCCGTAAATGTAGCCGTCGGTATATCTGGTGATTATGAAAACTCCCAGAGTATACAGCATGGCGATATTCAGCATAGGATCTGAAGCCAACTCGTTGAAGAAAAAAGATGCTACTGTAACTATCATGAAAGTCCCCAGAGAAATGATAGTGTCCTTCCTGTGGGCACGTACCAGTTCCTCCCGTGAAGGCATCACAATACGATCTGCAGATTCACTTTTCTTCCTTTTCAAGCGCTCCTCCATTGCATTTTCCTCCACCCATATAATATATCAAAAGTGCGTTAAAATAGTGCTTATTTTTATGATATCAAAACAGGGATTTTTTTCAAGGGCTATTTCACCAAACACAGACCCTTTTCATAAAATAAAATATACTGATATGGAAGGAGCAATGTTTTGATTAGAGACCCTTATATAGGCATGCCCCTCACTATGGGTGGCATGCAGATTCCGTGTGAATCATGCAGAAATGACAGATCCCTTCGCCAGCAGCGGATGGATACAGAAAAACAAATGAGCCGTATGCCTGACTCCGTCATGGGAGCAGGGGCTGCAATAGGCTGCGGACCTTTAGGTGACTCACCGCAGCTCAACTGGCAAGGTGGAAGCGCAGGCAATGCCATGGGCTTTGACTCCATGTATCTGGGAAGTCTGCCTCTGGCCAGTGCCTATGTGCCGTTTCAGCAGTGGAAAACCACTTATTCACTTGAAGCCGGCCTTAACAGAGGAACAATTTTTCCTGAGCTTGACCTGCCTTTTGAAGGCTATATGAGAAAAGGAGGTACTGCAAGATGAACAGAGACGAACTTATGAGCAAAATTCAGGAAACCGGTTTTGCTGTCTTCGACACGGTCCTTTTCCTCGATTCTCATCCAGTCTGCCGTGTAGCGTTGGATTTTTATAACGAAAACAAGCACCTTTACGAAGGCTATGTGGCAGAATACGAGAAAAATTTCGGTCCTCTGAATATAGGCGGCGCCAACGCCGGTGCAGACAGCTGGACCTGGATACAGGGCCCTTGGCCTTGGGAACTGGAGGCATAGTATGTGGAATTATGAAAAAAGACTTGAATACCCTATTAAAATTAAGAATCCAAACCCGGCCCTGGCTAAATTTATCATAAGTCAGTATGGAGGTCCACATGGTGAACTGGGTGCATCCCTGCGCTACCTTTCTCAGCGCACTTCCATGCCTTTCAGGGATGTGGCCGGTATATTAACCGATATAGGTACTGAAGAACTTGGTCACCTTGAGATGGTCATGACCATCGTTCATCAGTTGACAAGAGACATGACAATTGATCAGATTAAGGAAGCTGGCTTCTCGGAGTACTTCGTCGACCATACTGCGGGCGTTTATCCTCAAGCGGCCTCCGGCACCCCGGCATCGGCTGCAACCCTTGCCGTTACGGGAGATGCAATCGCCGACATCAGCGAGGATATGGCTGCAGAACAAAAAGCCCGCCTCACCTACGACAACATACTTCGCCTGGCCGATGACCCTGACGTTATCGACCCTATCCGCTTCCTCAGAGAACGTGAAATCGTTCATTTCCAGCGTTTCGGAGAAGCTCTGAGGCTGGTTCAGGACAGACTGGACAGCAGAAACTTCTATGCCATCAATCCTGAATTCGATATGAAATAATACTATCAGCAAAAGATTTTGTCCTTTCCTCAATGCCCGGGAGCTTTAATGCTGTTCCCGGGTCATTTGCTGTTTCCAGCATTGCAAAACGAGGAGGCAGTATAAAGTTCTTATTCATATTTATGGCCCCGATAATCTGCTGGGCCACTATATCGCCGCCGCTGTAGCCTGATACCACTATGGAGTAAATCCTCTTGCGGCTGAAATCACTGGTTCTGAATAATGCCGTCAGCCTGTTTATAAAGGCCATGATGTTGGCGCTGACGGAATCGTTATAGTTGGGACAGATAAGCACAAGCACGTCACTTCTGAGAATGGCCGGATAAACTTTTTCTACCATGACGCCGCCGTAAAAGCACCCTGCATTCTCACCGAAGTGAAGACAGTCCTCATACCTGCATCCTCGGCAGTCCAGCACCTGTCCGTTTCTTATGGATATTTCCTCTACTTCTGCACGATCTTCCAGATATTCGGCGGCTTTTCGCCATATGCTGAAGCTGTTTGATGTTTCCCGGTTTCCTGCATGTATGGCAAGAATCTTAGGTTTATTGCCGTCTGTGCCTGAACTGCCTGCATTTCCTGCGCCGACAGAGCAGTGTTTCGAGAAGTTTTCTGACCGGTATCCCACAGTTTTTTCAATAAGGAGCCTGCAGCTTTTTTTATATGCGCCTTCGAGATTTTCATCCCAGAGCTTCGCGCTCACAGCAAAGTTGACCAGGCTTCCTGTAGCCTCTACCAGAGGTTTTCCCGTGAAAGCGCAGCCTGCCATGTTGGCAGCAAACACAATCCTCCTGCCCAGATCCTTTGTAAACAGCTCGCCTTTACCATCAACTATTACGCCTCCTGTGGAGCCGTCCAGAGCATCAGCATGAGTATGGAGATACCCCAGTACCAGTGCCGCTTCAACGTTCACGCCGCTTTCATCCAGGTCCGCCGCGAAAATTATTCTGTTGTTTCTCAGACTTCCGGCCTCTGCTGCCGTAGTAAAATCCCTGCTTCCGCAAAGCACGGTCACATGGCAGTTTATTTCGCTTTCAGCAAGGGCTGCGGCTGTGATTCTCTCCATACGTGACGGTCCTTGTCCTGTACAGCTGCAATCATAACCGCATGTAAGCTTGATCAAATATAAATCCATTTTTCCTCCAATGACTTTAAGATCTTTCAGATCAATGTTGTAAAAAATTAAATGAACCATGATTTTTTACAACATTACACCTTATCCAAAGCCTTTGGAGGCCGGTTCATTATCATAATGTTGTACAAATTCCAGGATTCGTACGATTTTTACAACGGAAATAAGGATTGCGTTGTAAAATTTCAGTAAGTCATAAAAATCTTACAACATTCACGGCTTTGTAGTTACTATTCATGGGTCGTAATATGTGCCATGTTGTAAAAATCGTCGTTTTGTACATATTTTTACAACGCCGGCAAGTTGCCAGGCATGCTGCTCGTCAAGCGGCCCGGCAAGCTGATGCATAGCTTCAGTTGATTTCGCAGAGATTCCTGTAGGCATTCTCAATTCTGTCGTACAGCTTCTGAGGCAGAGGAAGGTCTTCTATGATAACCTCCCCGCTGGCAGGGTCTATCCTGTTTTTTATTCCCAGGAAAGCACCTTCTGTACCCTTTCCCATATATACTGAACTGTAATTCCACTCACCGCGTAAAGTAAGCAGCAGTGAAATGGCTCCTGAGGAAAGAGCCGGCGCAATGTAAGGCTTGAAGCCCAGCTCACGCACCTTAAGGTTGGCCGCCACAGTAAGGGCCGTCAGCTCACGTGATATTTCATCATCATAATTATCAATGCTGTTGGCGATAACAAGATCGCCGCCGTGAGGTCCGAAAGCCCGGCCCTCAGTAAGATATGACTCGAAGCGCCTGTCGCCGCGGGCATAATACTCTGCACGCTTGTTCATCACACCAAGGCCGTATCCCCTTACCTGCCCCGGCTCAAGGCCACAGGAGCTTCCGGACTCGCCGGCACCTCCGGCGCCGTCTGCTTCCCTTGATGCCTGAAGCGCCGCTTTGCACAGCGGGTCCACAGGGTCGGAAACCACTGCGAATATTCCCTTGAAATTCTTTTGCCCGGCCATTCGTCCATAATAGGAAACTATTTTACGGTTTGCCTCCAGCTGCATCATACGTACATCCCCTGCCGCACCGACAGGCGGTACAGCCTTGCTGGCGCAGAACACGAACATGTCACAATCGAACAGATCATCCTCATCAAGGCACACCACCTCAGGCAGATTTTTTTCTCCGAAAGGCCAGCCTATCTGATTCATCTCCATTTCAAATCTGGACATCATGTCACGGTTCACATCGAAAATACCAATGCGCTCTATGAGACCTCCGCCGAGAACCTTCAGTCCCATAAGCAGAGTGGCACCCACATCTCCCATAGCCAGAAGATTCACTCTGAGTCCTGAGTGCCTGAGTGGTTCTGCCAGCCTCAGGTCAGAAGCTTCAGACGCCAGTTCCCATATGCTTCTTCTGCGGCTTTCCATATCCTTATACTTACCTTTATCTGTCATCTGAACATTTTCCTCATTCTGATAAGTCTTTCTATATCCTTCTCCACATATGCAGAAGCGGCCACGTTTTCATCGAACACCACATGCTCGCCTATGTCAGGACGTTTGAGCTCTGTCACAACTTCACCCAGTCTCTTTATGGTCAGCTTCCGCTCGAAGACATTCTGATACTCCTCCTCCAGGGTTTTGAGAATGCTTCGTGCATTTTCCAGGCAGGTCATCGAGTAATCATAAGTGCTCTTTCCGGAGATGTCCCCCAGGAAAGACGGCACAGCATACGGAAGCACCAGATTGAGAGAAGGAACCGTCCCAAGACAGGAAACAGGCTTCTCCGCATCTTTCATGCTGTCTCCGCCTATATATGGATAAATAGCAGTTTCATCAATCCAGCATTTCATATTCGGCAGGAAATATGCACTGTCAACAGTCCTCTCTTTGATTGTCATCAGGTCACGGCCTCTTCCCGTCTGGACACCTACTACCGTATCCACAACCTCTACCCCTGTCTTCTTGAGTATCGGATCTATCTTGTTCATTCGGTAACCCTTATGCAAAAGGTCATCTACCAGAATTACCGGTCTGTTGAAGGACTTGATAGTACGTACCTGGTCTTCCAGGTTGGAATAGAAGCTGCTTTCCTCGATTGTAAATGCAGAAACGTCTCTGTTAAAGTATTTTTCCGTGTGTAGAGCCTTGGTTACAGTGTTTGGCACGGCCACACCCTCCAGAACCTTTCCGAAAGGAACCACCATATAAGGTCCGTAACGTTTCTCCGGGAGAGGAACCGCCGGCACGCCGTTGAGCCTTGCAATCAGGTTTATCATCTTGTGATGCATGATGCCCGAATTATATGAAAGCACCAGCTCACCCGGATAAATCTCCGTAAGCTTTGCAAGGAGTCTGTTATGAGCCTCCTCCACAGCTTTGAGCACATGTGGATTCTTGTTGAGCGGACTTTTGATTATGGTATCCACATTTTTGAATACTATTACCGGCGAACGCATATCAACAGCATAAATCGGTCTGCGTCCCGAAGGAGCGATATTGACGAAACCCTGCTTTTCCATTACGCGGACAGCACTCCTGCGCATTCCCGCCTCCTCACATGGATGGTATACCACATAGGTATAGTCCCGGGCAAGAAGCTCGGAAAGGAGTTCTACCAGTATGGTCTGCCCCAGATTGCCTATGGAACTGTTCCGGCTGAAAAAAAGTCCTCCGATTACTGCAACAGCTCCTGCAGCCTTGCTTCTGATAAAAGCCGCTATGTCCTGATCACCGAATGTGGTAAGAAAATCTATACTGTCAAGCCTGCTGACTCCTGCTGCTGCAACGATTCTTCCTCCCTGCAGTCCGTCACGAAGCACCACCGTGCTGACATCATCCCTGTCCAGATAGGCAAAGACAGCTTCCATATCATATCCTCTGCCTCTGAGCTCATCCTCCAGACCACGTATGGCGCTGCGTCCTCTTTGGGCGAATGCCTCAAGTCTGATTTCCTGTGCCTGCAGAATATGCTTATAAGCCGGCTCTCTGAGGTAAAGACTGTTTTCGTAAATATAGTTCTGTGCCACAGGATCAATGAGATTGGAAATATCTCTGTTCATATCGATATTTTCTCTGATTCTGGTTGAACTGATATCTTCATAATATTCTTCAAGAGTAAGATTAATAATCTTGCCCGTAACCGGGTAACGGACAGGCCTGCTTCCGCCGGCTCCTGTCTGCTCCTGAGACTGTCTCTTAAAGATTATGTGATTGAAGGAGTGTATTGAGTTCTCCGCAGGTTCCGCCCTGTAACAAGATGCATTCTCAATTACATCGCTTCCTGCCACGAAGAAAATCTCCCTTCTCTCAAATATTTTTTTAAGTTCGCCAAGATCCTTGGGATTGGCTATGTTTACCGGAATATCATCCGGGAAAATATACATATTTTCTTCATCAGCCACAGACATGTTCAGTATTTTACGTCTCTGCAGCCTCGGCTGGGTTTTCTTGGACCAGCTGAATTCATCAAGGGCAAGATAAACTTCACAGCCCATGTTTCTTATCTCTCTGGCGATGGCCTTGTGGCTGAGGCTGAAAGGGTCAAAGGTTCCCGGGAAAAATGCCACCTTGTCAGGTTCGGGCACCTTAAAAGCTCCAACTTCCAGCTCATATCTGCTGATAAACCCGTAAATCTGATTGAGTACGGCAGCATTATAGAAAAATCCCAGTTCAGTTTCTTCCATACTTTCACAAAGCGTCATAAGTTTCTTGCCGCAGTGGCAGAAAATTCTGTATTTTTCCTCAAGGCTCAGCTTGTTTGAACCGAAAATATGCATACCGAAGGTCCAGAAAGCCTCCTGACTGATAGTCGTGCTGTAGTTGGCAAAACCACGCACAATAAGATTTACCAGCTTATACTTTCTGTTCTCCGTAGCCTCTTCAGTCTCCTCTTCCCCGAAGAGCCCGCGGTATATGCAATAGTTCTCCATGACAACGCCAAAAGTATGAAGCACTGCTGCCGCAACCTGCCCGTTGGCAGCCTCCAGGAATTTTTCAAGATCACAGATAAGCTCGTCAAGTTCTCTCGGAGGCAGATGAAGCATTATTACCCCCAGATAGTTAGGTATATATTTTGAGAACTGGTAGTCTCCTATTTCAAGGCCCTTTCCCAGTTCTACAGCTATTTCATTCCGCTGTTCCAGAGGCATCCTGTCTATTATGGATATCAGCC
Organism: uncultured Oscillospiraceae bacterium; assembly: GCA_964619875.1. Taxonomy (GTDB): domain Bacteria; phylum Bacillota; class Clostridia; order Peptostreptococcales; family Anaerovoracaceae; genus SUG1106. The sequence goes on along the minus strand of CAZUFU010000020.1, from coordinate 8,785 downwards.
CTTCGCCGGCTGCCTGACGTACGATTACCGTCTCACTTACCTTTACAAGATTACCTAGATGGGTAGCCACATGAAGGGCCTGACCTGAGCCGCCGCGCTCATCCAGAGATCTCAGCATAAGCTGAATGTTTGCAACCTTAATGGTCCAAGGTGTGCTGGCCTTCAGGTTATCAAGATACATTTCCGAAAGGGTTTCCTCAGAAAGCTCCTCTTCAGAAGCGTGGCCGAGGCATTCCTTCAGTTCTCTGTAGTAATCACTTCCCTTTGCAAAATGGTAGTTAACTCCCAATGCAGCCATCTTCATGCCTGCATCCTGTCCCTCTGCAGCCTTCTCTGCAAAACTGAGCACAGTCTCTATCTGAGCGTCACTGCAGAATTCCGGAACGATGGCGAGACTTGTCTGAAGCAGGGCTTCCTTATTCATCTGAGTAAGGTCTTCCTTTTCATACCACGACAGCAGACTGTCAATATAACTTGATCTCAGTTCCGGTCGGCATGCGGCCAGAAGTCCCGCAGTAACAGACTTCAAGCTGTTCTCTACCCATTTCTTATGCTGCTCCGTCAGTTTGTGGTCCGGCATCAATATTGAATTCAGTGTTTCCTCCCAAAGTGAGAGATTTGTCACTTTCTTGCTCGGCAGACTCACACCTGCAGGCAGCTCTTTCTTATATTCGTCATTGAAGCGTGCGATTATCTGTCCTATTATTTCTCCCGCCTGACTTCTTATATCGCTTTCCTTATGGAGCAGAAGTTCAGTGAGAAAACGCAATGTCATCAGCTTCTGCTTTTCTGTCATATATGTAGAATATTCACCCAGAATGGATACATAGGTTCTGAGGCTCTTCCACTGTTTTTCGCTGCGCGCTCTTTCCAGCAGACTGCCGAAGTCCTCTTCCCGGTTAAACTTGTTCATCAGCCTGATATTGTGGTCTATGGCTGCATATTTGTATTCCATAGCCGTTTCATTGCCGGTGGCAAGAGCTGCATCCTTTCTCCCGGTCGGTGTCGGTGCAGGCGGTTCCTTTACAGGTACCTGCGGCAGTACGACATCAACACCAAGAGCCTTCATATAATCCTCAAAGTCCTTGAGCTTGTTATATACCTTGCGGTAGCGGTGCTCCTTGGCCTCATCCACATTATCAAGTTTATCCAGAATAACCTGGAAAGCATCATCAAGAGTATAAAAATGTACTACTTCAACGCCATCGCTGTTCCTGCTGCTCTTTACTCTGAAATCGGCATATATAAGCAGCAGCGACTCTACCGACAGGTTCTCCAGCTCCAGATCCCACGTGGAATGGTTGGCAGCAATATGGCCTATCATAGGCATATTGAATCTGTCAAAGCATATATCCGTATAATAGTAGTGCAGATATGGGATTCTTCTCTCTTCGCTTTTTTTGCATCCGTATTTGCCTATGTCATGGCCTGCCGCTGCTCCCGAAACCAGTCCCAGGTCTACAGGAACCTTAAGGCTCTCAAGCTGGCGCGCAGCATGCATAGCCACATAGTGAACACCCGCGATATGACCCAGAGTGTTGAAAGGAGTAAGCTCCACACCCATACGCATAAACTCATATATGAAATTTTTCGTAGCAATTTCTCTAAGTCGAAGATATTCTCTGTTGTATCCCTTTGTTTTTATCTCCTCTATGCCGAGAAAGTGTATGTCGATGGTAGGATCAAATGATGAGATGTATTCCTCGCAGCGAAAAACCGCCTGCAGAAGCTGCAACAGAAACAGACTTGCCCTGCTGGATTCTCTGTCTGAGATATGACATGCCGCTTCTCCGGATGCTTCCAGTTTCTCGGGAAAAAGATTTCCAAGAACGTAATTATAGGCATCTTTCATTCTCTGACGGGTATTGTCTGCAATGCAGAACATGGAAAGCAAAGGCTCCGCCACCTCAGCCACCTTCTCCGCACTGAACCTTCCCCTCTCATCTGCACTTTTGTCTATGGCTTCGGCGGCTCCGCCCAGATTTCCTCTCCCCAGAAGTTCCTTCATCTCGCTCTGGCTCATGCCCATCTGTTTTAGAAACCACTTCTCAGTCAGATGCTCATATAAATTCTTGTATATTATCCTGTTTTTTTTCATCTCCGTGTCTGTCTCCTGTTTCGGTTGCGCTTAGTTTTACATGAACCGCATACTCACAAGCCGCAGTTCTACTTCTTGGTCTTTGCTGACACCTTGGTAAACGGTGTATAAATCAACTCGCCATCAACCTCACGTACCCCACGAATCTTATACCAGTATGTAGTGTTAGGCTTTACATCTCTGAAGTTTATAACGCTCTTTTCCTTTCCATCTCTGGTAGTATAGATTTTTTTATACCCTGAGTCTTTTTTGGTTGAGCGGTAAACCTGATAGTAGTCTACATCGTAGCCTGTGTTTTTCTTTTTCCATTCAACCTTTACCTTGCCGGAAAGCAATGTTATTTTAACATTCTTTACCGTTGCACTTTTAACTCCTTCGATAATGGCTGCCTTCTTCTCAGCCCTTGCTTCCTCATCGAGAGCTTCCACGTTCACCGTTACAACTGTCTGCCCCGAGAAATATTTCTCTGTTTCGGAAGCTGTTACCGTTATCTCTGCAGTGCCCGGGCCTACTACCGTCACGCCGCCCTTGGCAGTGACCTTGGCTACGGATTCGTCGGATGACTCGTATGTAATCTCACCGTCTCCGTCAGTTTCAGCGTTGAGGTTAAACAGCTTATCAAGCTCTTTGCGGGTATACTCTGTATAATCCGTACTTACTGTCTGATCAGCTTTAGTTACGTTAATGGTTACTGTTTTGCTTCCCGCCGCGTAATTTGCCGTCTCGGCAGCAGTTATGGTAATTTTGGCAGTACCCAGACCTTTGATGGTAACCTTACCGCTGCTGCTTACCGTAGCAACGTTTTTATCAGAAGAATTGTAGCTTATCTTGCCGTCGCCGTCAGTTTGAACTCCTGCAATTGTGAATGCCGGACTTCCAGGGTTTCTGGTGTACTTGGAGTACTTGGATGTCACTGTCTGCTGAGGTTTCGTAACTGTAAGCTTGATTGTCTTCTTTGCGCTTTCCACATTGCTTGTGGATGCTGCTTTTATGGTTATGGTGGTAGTTCCCTGTTTCTTTACGGAAACAGTTCCGTCTGAAGATACAGATGCTACACTTGTATCGCTTGAAGAATATGTAACCTTGGCTCCGCTGTACTTAAGGGAAACGTTCAGATTATAATCCGGCTGATTGATTCCTACCTCCGTCTGTGCATTTCCCACGGTTATAGTCTGTTTAGCCTTGTTTATCTTATAGCTTGTGGTTTTAGTCCCTGTATAGTTGCCCATAAAGGTTATCTTTACACTGGCAGTTCCCGCATTGGTTGCATTGGAAACTGTATATGTATAGTCAACATTGTTTTTCAGAGTTCTTCCTGATGCCTCTTTTATCGTTATGCTCGTCGGTTTCTGCTCACTTCCTGTGTATGTCTTGTCGGCAATAGTCCCGACTGTAATGCCGGAAAGACTGGTCGACGACTTAATTTCAAAAGGCGTAAGCTGATAGTCCGTATAAAGTCCTTTTCCCATGACCATTACATAAGCAGTCCCTGCCTGAGTGTTGTTCACATACCTCACATTATAGTCTACTCCCTCAGTCAAAGGAACTCCTCCTGAATACACAGTTACTGCAGGTTCGAAGGCTTTTCCCTCCGAATATGTATATGAAGATGAGCCGTTTATGACAACCTGTGCGTTTGCCAGAGAATTAGGTGATATCGCTTCAGGATTCCTGTTTATGTACCAGTAATTGCAGTCGTTTCTGGCACTTATTCCCGAAACGGTTCCCGATGAGGCGTACTGCCACCATACATAATCACCGGCAAAGTTGCACTGTGAATTATATTGAGCTGCCCATATGGGATATTCCTGACCCAAAGCCGCACCGTCTATGGTATTTTTAAGAAAAGTCAGATTTGCATAGATGCCCGGCTTATAGCCCAGAAGCTTCACTTCCTCACAGAAGGCTCTTGCAATTTTGGTCGCCTTGGATTTACTAAGTTTAGCCTTAGTCAGCCTGCCAGCAGAACCTCCACTGAACTCATAGTCCATGAAAATCGGGAGATCAAGCTCGTATACACCTGCTTCATGCATAAGCTCTACAGTGTACCTTGCCTCCGCCACGGCCTCCATCTCGTCAATAGCCTGGGAGAAGAAATACACCCCGATCAGCATTCCTGCGTCCCTGGCTCCTTCAATATTTCGTTTAAAAGTTTCATCAGAATACATGTTTCCCTCTGCTCCATAGCCTCTGCCTCCTACTCTCACGATGGCGAAGTCTATGCCGTCAGCCTTGGCCTGCTTCCAGTCTATGGTTTTCTGATATACGGATACATCCAGACCATTTACCATAACGCTGTTATCAAATCTGCTGTTATGTGTATATGTCTTACCCGTATATCTGGATACGGATGTTCCCGCATAGGCAAAGGCCGTTGAAAAGGCCAGTGCCGCAATTAAAATCAAGCTGGTCAGTATTTTTTTTCTCATTACAAAATTCCCTCCTAGTTCTTTCTCGTATTATGCTCCCTGAGCGTATTTCTTCATTTCCTCTTCCTCGAGGATTCTGTATGCCACCTTTCCAACAAGGGTCTTAGGCATGTCCTTCCTGAACTTTATGTCCGCAGGCATGGCATATTTGGCCACATACTTGCTGCAGTGCTCCAGAATTGCCTGACGTGCCTCATCCTCCGTTACCACAAGACCCGGTTTCAGTACTACAAAGGCTACGACCTTCTGAATCTTCAGCGGATCAGGGATACCTATAACGCAGCTCATGTGTACATACTCGTGAGCATCCAGCACATTTTCTATCTGCGACGGATAAACATTGTATCCGCTGGTGACTATCATCCTCTTTATTCTCTGACGGAAATATATGAATCCGTCTTCATCCATCATGCCCAGGTCTCCGGTATGAACCCAGATAAGTCCGTCAGCATGACGTCTTAATGTATTTGCTGTTTCTTCAGGATTGTTTATGTACTCCATCATTACTGTCGGCCCGGCGAGGCATATTTCTCCTTCTTCGCCATAGGCCACCTCGTTCTCAGTGCCCGGTTTAACTATCTTATAGAAGGTATCCGGGAAAGGAAGGCCGATTGAGCCCTCTTTGGCCCAGTGGGAAGGTGTCAGACAGCTGGCTGTTACACATTCAGTGGTGCCATATCCCTCTCTCACAGGAATTGTGGCATTATGCTCTTTGAGGAAAGTATCAAAACGTTTTTTGAGTTCTATGGAAAGGGAGTCGCCTCCGCTGAAAACTCCCTTCAGGCATGACAGATCCACTCTGTCAAGTGTCTTTAGCCTTAGAAGCGCTTCATACAGAGTAGGCACACCCGCGATGAAATTCGGCTTATGCTTTTTAAGCAGCTTGGCATAGCTCTCAGGATTGAATCTGGGTATAAGCAGACATCTGCCTCCGCTTGCCAGCATTGAATGTATGCACACACCCAGACCGAAGCCGTGGAAAATCGGCATAACAGCAAGCATTTTGTCCCCCGGCTTGAACATAGGGTTTGTAGCGATTATCTGCTGAGAGAGTGCATTGAAGTTAAGATTTGAAAGAAGTATTCCCTTGGTGGTTCCTGTAGTTCCGCCGCTGTAAAGAATTACAGCAGGATCCTCGCTCTTTCTCTCCACATGAAACGGCCCGTGGTAGTTAGATCCGTCTCTCAGGAACTTTTCCCACCATACTATCTCAGCATTGTCAGGCACCTTTTTAATCTTGCGTCCCTGGGCCAGATAGTATCCTTTTCTCTTGATAGGGCTGAGCACATCCTTAATGCTGGTTATAATCAGGCTTCTCAGCGGCACGTTGCCTCTGATATTTTCAAACTTGCCGTAGAACTGATCCAGAGTGATGCATACCACGCTGGCCGATTCCTTAAGATAGAACTCGATTTCCTTTTCGCTGGAAAGAGGATGCACCATATTGGCTATGGCACCCACCTTGTTTATGGCATAAAACATGATGACAGCCTGAGGAGCGTTAGGCATGCAGATGGTTACTCTTTCACCTTCCTTGACGCCTATAGCCGCCAGTGCTCTGGCACACTCGTCCACTTTTTTGATAAAATCCTTGTATTTAACCTTGCCGCCCATGAAATCATAAGCTATGTAGTCGGGATAATTAACTGCAATCTGAGCAACTTTGTCGTACATTGAACCCTGAAAATACTCAAGGTGTGCAGGAACTCCTCCCAGATTCTTTATCCACGGTGCTTTCACATTCAAGTTATCTGTGTTATTCATAATCTACCTCTTGGTCTGCCGGAAGCTCCAGAAGCTCCGGATGCTGCAATAAGTGTTTTAATAGTTTGATTGTTTTTGAATAGTAGAAGCCGTCGGCAATTCGTTCATCTATGGTAAGCCCCAGGTCGATGGTTTCCTTCATAGTCACGTTTCCCTTTTCATCGTAGAAAGGACTCAGCTTTTTTTCACCGATTATGACAAAAAGTGAATTGGTGCCCCAGTTGGAAAGATGGTGATAACCGGACTTAAGCTTTATTGAGTCCAGGTTTGTGATAAAGCATGAAGCATAATTAGGGTCGGTCTTTACCAGGAATTCCGGTACTCTGCCGTAAAAATCCAGCTTTCTCATCAACCACATCATAAAAGTGAGAACAGGCTTAGGAAGCTTTTTAAAGGTTTCCATGCCTGCTGTTGAATTATCAGGTGCGTCTCCTCTGCAGCTGTGAATTTCGTCAATTATCTTCTGATGGACTGTCTCAATGGTCGTATCAGGTTCAAAAGGAATGAATGCCAGAGCTTCATGGGCCTCGTCATTAAACTCTTTCTTCACTACGAAACCCATAGTCAGCACGTTCCTCTGATAAATGCGGTACCCTTGTATAAAACGGTTCATTTTCGGGCGCAGCGTTATAGTCTTTACCAGAGCCGCTATGAGAATCTGAAAGAACTTATACTGGTCTCCCTCATTATCTCTGTTCTTCTCCTCCAGATATCTGTTAATCGGTTCCAGATCGATTCTTTCACTGATAAAAGCCTCGTTATCAGCCCTGTTAGGGTAAAGGTAAGGCACTATCGTGTGAAGAGCATCCAGTTCTTTAAGCCATACACCGTCACGCCGGTCTCCACGTTTTCTTTTTATCTTATCCATAGTTCTCCTCTTGTTCAAGTTCATGTTTATATGCAAACACGTCTACATTATACCACCTTTTTCGACTGAATTCCAGCGCAAGGCCGCATTAACCATTTTTTGCCAATAAAAAAGCAGCACCCGCCTGGATGCCGCTCCCTGATTCAGCTGAACAACTCTTTTATTTTTTCTGCGAATCCGCTTTTTTTCTGATAGCAGTCCTCTGTAACTGCCTTTCCCATATCCTCTATAGCCTTCTTCTGCTTGTGGCTAAGCTTTGTAGGCACTTCCAGGTTTACCTTAACATAAAGGTCTCCCTTAGCTTCGCGCTTCAGGTACTTGATTCCCTTTTCGCGGAGACGGAAGGTGGTTCCCGGCTGAGTTCCCGCAGGAACCTTATATGAAACCTTGCCTTCCAGAGTAGGTACTACAATCTCAGCGCCAAGGGCCGCCTGATCGAAGCTGATAGGAATCTCCAGATACAAATCTGCTCCCTGGCGTTTAAACATCTTGTGAGGTTTGACGTTGAGCACAATATATAAATCTCCTGCCGGACCTCCGTTATATCCCGGCTCGCCCTGTCCTCTGATAGGAATTACGCTCTCATTGTCAACACCTGCAGGAATATCCACAGTAATGGTCACATTTTTGCGGGTGCGTCCTGAGCCCTTGCATTCCGGACAAGGCTCCTCTATAACCTGGCCTGAGCCGCCGCACTGGTCACAGGTAGTAACACTCTGGAACTGTCCGAACGGAGTCCTCTGCATCTGACTTATCTGTCCGGAACCTCCGCACTTCGGGCAGGTCTTCTTGGATGTTCCCGGCTTGGTTCCCTCACCGTTACAGGTTCCGCATGCCACATATTTACTGAGTTCTATAGTTTTCTTCGTTCCGAAAGCCGCCTCTTCAAAGGTTATGGTGATAGCCTTCTGAAGATCCTTGCCTTTACGAGGACTGTTAGCCCTGCGCTGCTGTCCGCCGCCTCCGAAACCGCTGAAGGCTCCGCCGAACATGTCGAATATATCATCGAATCCGAAGCCGCCGCCACCAAATCCGCCGAATCCGCCGGCGCCTCCGAAACCGTTAGGGTCTACGCCAGCGTGACCGAACCTGTCATACTTGCTCTTCTTGTCAGGGTCGGACAGCACGCTGTATGCTTCGTTGACTTCCTTGAATTTTTCTTCAGCCTCTTTGTCCCCCGGGTTTTTATCAGGATGATATTTCATGGCCATCTTTCGGAAAGCCTTTTTTATTTCATCATCGCTTGCGCCCTTTTTCAAGCCAAGCACTTCATAGTAATCACGTTTTTCTGCCATAATTTCCCTCTTCTTAATACGCAGGAAATTCGCCCCGGTGAAGGGCGAATCCCGCTTAATTTATCAGCCTTGTGCTGCCTTATATTTTATTTATCGTCATCTACAACTGTGTAGTCTGCATCCACTACATTGTCATCTGCCGGACCGGCCTGAGCTCCGCCCATGTTCGGACCTGCGCCTGCTCCCATGTCAGAGCCTGCACCAGCAGCTGCCTGTGCAGCCTGAGCCTGCTCATAAAGCTTGGTTGAAATGATGTGGAACTTTTCTGTAAGAGCTTCTGTCTTTTCCTTGATCTGATCTGCAGTTCCGTTGTTGAGAACAGCCTGAAGCT
>CAZUFU010000019.1:0-20736 GCA_964619875.1 uncultured Oscillospiraceae bacterium | reverse complement strand
CCACGCGGATCTCCATACGGCCGCGATGACCACGGTAGATGCCGCCGTCGGTGGGCTCGGTGGAGATAACGAATTCAACCTGCTCCTTCTTGATTCCCTTGGCGGGGAAATACTTGTTGACAATGTACTGCCAGCACATGCCGTCGCAGTCCTCTTCCTGAACGGTGCCGACGACCATAATCCTGTAGCCCTGGGGAATCAGGCCCAGATCCTTCATGATCTTGGTGCCGTAGACAGCAGAAGCCATGCCGCCCTCCTGGTCAGAGCCGCCGCGGCCATAGATGACTTCCTCATCCTCATAGCCCTGGTAGGGATCGTGCTCCCAGTTGTTGATGTTGCCGATGCCAACGGTATCGATGTGGGAGTCAATGGCAATGATCTTGTCGCCCTGGCCCATCCATCCGATGACATTGCCCAGGCCGTCGATTTCAACCTCGTCATAGCCCAGCTTTTCCATCTCCGCCTTGATGCACAGAACAACCTCCTTCTCCTCGCAGCTTTCGCTGGGATGGGAGATCATCTCCCGCAGGAAATGGCTCATAGCAGCCTTGTGGCCCTCGGCAGCAGCCTTGATTGCTTCGAAATCCATAGTTTATTCCTCCTTATGATGATTCAGATTATGGTTTATCTCAGAAGGTGGGGTATTCGCCGCCCCACACAATCTTCTTGTATTTATCAGGATCGGTGTCGCCTTCGGTGGAGAACATCAGCACCTTGCTGGTTTCATTCAGCTCCAGCGCCTGCTTCAGCTCGGCGTACGCGGGGTCCAGCATGATGGTGGCAATGAGGCCCATGCCAACGGCACCGGACTCACCGGAGCAGACCGCCGGGTCGCCCTTCATGGGTGCTGCCAGCATCCGCATACCCTTGGCTGCCACCCAGTCGGGGCAGGAGGTAAAGGCGGTGACATAGTCCCGCAGGATCTCCCAGCAGACAATGTTGGGTTCACCGCAGGCAAGACCCGCCATGATGGTCTGCAGATCGCCGTCCACAATGCGGTACTTGCCGTCATTTGCCACAGCGCCCTGATACAGGCAGTCGGCGATGGCCGTCTCGGCAATCACGATCTTGGGAGGATTGTCCTTGTACTTGTTGACGATGTAAGCGCAGATGGCGCCTGCCATGCAGCCAACACCTGCCTGCAGGATCACCACATCAGGCCGCTCCACGCCGTAGCCTTCCAGCTGCTCCAGGGCTTCACTGCCCATGGTGCCGTAGCCCTGCATGATCCAGCTGGGGATCTCCGTGTAGCCCTCCCAGGCGGTATCCTGAACGATCACGCCATGCTCGGTAGCATCGGCTTCGGCAGCTGCGATACGGACGCACTCATCGTAGTTGACCTCTTCGATGGTGACCTGAGCGCCTTCCCTGGCGATGTTGTCAAAGCGGAACTTGCTGCTGCCCTTGGGCATATGAACGATGGCCTTCTGGCCCAGCTTGTTTGCTGCCCACGCCACACCCCGGCCGTGATTGCCGTCGGTGGCAGTGACAAAGGTAGCCTGGCCAAAATCCTTCTTCAGGTCGTCACCGGTAAGATAATCATAGGTCATCTCGGAGACGTCCTTCCCCAGCTGGCCGGCGATATACTTGGCCATGGCGAAGGAGCCGCCCAGCACCTTAAAGGCATTCAGGCCAAAGCGATAGCTTTCGTCCTTGACACACAGGGTGCCGAGCCCCAGGAAATCCGCCATCTTATCCAGCTTTGCCAGAGGAGTTGCGGCATACTGAGGAAAGCTTTCATGGAAGGCACGGGCCTTGGCCACATTCTCCAGAGCCATGATCTCCAGTTCCTTACCATCGCCCTTGGGCATCGTATTCAGTTTCCATTTGATTCTTGGTTCCATCAGACTGTCCTCCTGAGATTACAATTCATTCGGTAGCAAAACTTTTTGTTTGGTTCATGAATATCATAGCATGAAGTTTTCCAATGTCAAGCCCCTTTTCTCCGGAAACCTGAAAAATAATTTGGTTTCCATATTTTTTGTCATATTAGGGCTCAATTTGTTTGAAATTTCCGGAGTTTGAATGAAAAACAGCCGTTTCTGTGACAATAAACAAATATTGCGCCTGTTTTTTGTCACTCTTTCCAGTGCTGGAAGCAAGGGAGTTCTTCCGGCATTTTTCCGGGAAAGAGCCGGAAAGCGGTACCTAACAAAAGGTTAGGTACCGCTTTTCAATAACCAAAATGCTTTTGAGGAAAAGCCTATCTCCTGCCGGTCAAAACGCCGCGCATATCCCGGATGGCACCTCTGGGGCATTTAACCGCGCACATTCCGCAGGACAGGCATTTCTCTTCCTCAATCACCGCCACATGATTGACCACATGGATTGCTCCGGCAGTACAAGCCTTTTCACACATTCCGCAGCCGATACAGCTGACCTCACAGACGGCTCTGGCCTCCTTGCCGGGATCCCGGTTGGAGCACTTGACCACAATGGTATTGGCGCAGTCGTGGATCGAGATCAGGTTCTGAGGGCAGAACTTCACGCAGCGGCCGCAGGCCATGCACTTATCCTCGTCCACCTCTGCCACCCCATGCTCGTTGATAAAAATGGCCCCGAACTTACAGGCGAGGATGCACTGCTCACAGCCGATGCAGCCGTAGACGCATTTGGTATCCAGACTTTGACTTGCACGGCAGCCTCCGTTGCAGGCCACGAAGGCGGATTTGTACGGGAATCGTTTTTTTGCCATGGTTCTCCCCTCCTTAACCCCGATAGGGCGTGTTGACAACAGGCAGAGAGAATCTTCTGTCACCATCCCACTGATAGTAGGCTTCGCTGATGGCAGGCGCCGTGGGAATGCAGGTGATCTCTCCGATGCCTATGGCACCTCCGGCCACGTTGAGTCCGGTTTTTTCCACAAGCAGGGCCTTCACCTCCGGGATCTGATGGGCCCGCAGGAGGCCGATAGAGCCGTACTTCTGAACCGGGACACAGTTTTCATCCACATCGTAGTGCTCCGTCAGGGCAAATCCCATGCCCATGACCACGCCGCCCTCGATCTGCCCTTCGCAGGACAGCGGGTTCACCGCCTTGCCCACGGAATGGGACGCCACCATCTTCTTAACCTTTCCGGTTTTCCGGTCCAGAATACACATCTGGGTGGCATAGCCGTAGGCAACGTGGGAAACGGGGTTGGGAACATTGGCTCCCAGGGGGTCGGTTTTCGCCAGATACTCTCCGTAGAACAGCTCGCCCACCAGGTCATCCATGGTCTTGCCGGAATCCAGCGCCTGGCGCAGCTTCCGGCAGGCACGGATGCAGGCTTCGCCCGTCACCAGCGTCTGACGGGAGCCGGAGGTGACGCCGGAATCCAGGGCGATCCAGGTATTGGAGCGCTCATAGACCACATCCTCCCGGGGCAGATTGGTATACTGCACCACGTTCTGAACCAGCACAGTGCCAACGCCCTGGCCGATGCAGGAAGCTCCTGCGTAAATATGGACCTTGCGATCCTCTTCCACGATGAGCTTCACCCGGCCGTAGTCCGGGATGCCCACGCCCACGCCTGCATTCTTCATGGCGCAGGCCAGGCCCACCGGGTCTCCGGCAGCCAGAGCGGCATCGTAGTAGGGCTTGATTGCCTCCAGGGTTTCCGCCAGGCCTGTGGAGTTGTCCACGATCTGGCCGTTGGGCAGCACACCGCCGGGACGAATGGCATTGCGGTAGCGGATCTCCCAGGGGGAAATGCCGATTTTTTCCGCCATCATATTCAGCAGGGTCTCCGTGGCGAAGCAGGTCTGGGTGACACCGAATCCACGGAAGGCGCCGGAGGGAGGATTGTTGGTATAGTAAGCGGTGCCCTCAATCTCAAAGTTCTCATAGGCGTAGGGACCGGCCGCATGGGTACAGGCCCGCTGAAGGACAGGACCGCCCAGAGAGGCATATGCGCCGGTATCGGTCTCGCATACGGCCTTGACGCCCAGAATCCTGCCGTTCTCATCACAGCCCATGGTGAAGTCCATGGAGAAGGGGTGGCGCTTGGGGTGGATCAGCAGGCTTTCCTCTCTGGTCAGATTCATTTTCACAGGGCGACGGGTATGGTAAACGGCCAGTGCCGCCAAATGCTGTACCGTCATATCCTCTTTGCCGCCGAAACCGCCGCCAACCAGGGCGTTCTGCACCTTGATCCTGTCGGTGCCCAGCATCAGCTGACACTCGTGGAGGGTCTGGTGGGCACTCTGGTCGGTGGAGTAAATGAAAATATCTCCGTCTTCATCCAGGAATGCCGTGCAGGCCTCCGGCTCCAGAAATGCGTGTTCCGTCCAGGGGGTCTCAAAGTGATGGGAAATCACGAAGGGCGCCCTGGCAATGGCAGCAGCGGCGTCACCCCGGTGGATGTGCTCATGGGCCTGGACATTGGTGGTCTCCTCGTCGAAGACCAGGTTCTTCCCTTCCTTTGCCTGGGCGATGGTATGAACAGGCTCCAGCACCTCATACTCCACCTTGATGAGCTTCTTGGCCTTCTCCACAGTGGCCCGGTCCTCCGCCACCACCAGCGCAATGGCGTCGCCCAGGTAATGGGTCAGGCCTCCCACAGGGATCATGGTGTACTGGTCGTGCTTCAGGTGGCCGATCTTATTCTCGCCGGGGATATCCTCCGCTGTCAGAACTGCCACCACGCCGGGCAGGGCCTTAGCCTTTGCGGTGTCGATGGACAGCACTCTGGCTCTGGGGTACTTGGCCCGCAGGGCAGAACCGTAGGTGGTATTCTCCGGGTAATAGTCGTCGGGATACTTGCCCCAGCCCTGAACCTTTTCCGGAACGTCCAGCCGGTGAACCCGCTGGCCTACCTGCCAGTTCTCGCTCTTTTCCGGGATAACCCCCTCAGCCTTCAGCCGGGCCGCGATCTTAACCGCCTCAATAATCTTCACATATCCGGTGCAGCGGCAGTAATTGTTTCGAAGGGCATACTTGATCTCCTCCTCCGTAGGATGAGGATTCTTGTCCAGCAGGGCTTTGGTACACAGGACCATACCGGGGATGCAGAAGCCGCACTGAACCGCGCCTGCCTCACCGTAGGCATATGTATAGAGCTTGGCTTCCTCCGGGGTGAGGCCCTCCACGGTGATGATATTCTTTCCCGCCAGGCGGTCGGTGCTGGGGACGCAGGATTTATAGACTGCTCCATCGATGATGACGGTGCAGGCACCGCAGGCACCCTGGCTGCAGCCGTCCTTCACAGAGGTGAAGTGCAGATCGTCCCGAAGGAATCTCAGCAGGCTTTTTTTCTCGGTTGTCTCATAGTCCCGTCCGTTGATATGGAGGGTATAGATTGTTTCACTCATAGCATTTAATCCTTTCGGAGTGGGATAAGCCGCTTTTGGGGGAGAGGGGAAAGTCCCCTCCCCCCGTTGGGTTACTTCAGCAGGTAGGCGTAATCCTTTTCAATGGCCAGGATCATCTGACGAAGATCCTCATAAAGGCCGCAGTTTTTGTCGTGCTGGTCGTATTCCTTCACGGTATCGCCCAGACGAACCAGAACATGGCCGTTTTCCAGAGGCAGGTAACCGGCGTTGGTGGAGTTCTCGAAGTCCCAGGCCGTCCAGAACAGGGTGAACTTGTCCTTGTAGGGGGCGGAATCGTAGGGGCAGAACACCTGGCAGTTGCCGCACTCGTTGCACATGCCGTCCACATGGACAATCTGGCGCTGACGCTTGCCGGGAACCCGGATGGTCACATTGGCGCGGTTGGGGCAGACGGAGGCGCAGGTCTCGCAGACGGTGGCACAGCCCAGGCAGCCGGAGGTGCTGTCCTTGCAGCCCTCGCAGACGATGGCCTTCTGATCGAGAACCTTCTGGTAGTCCTCCCGGACATTCTTCCCGGCATACTTGTCAAAGTCATAGCCGGAGATTGCGGCAGCAGCCCGCCCGGCATCGGCAATGCCCTCCACCACCGTGGCAGGGCCACGGCTGGCATCACCCACGGCATAGATATGGGGAACCGTGGTCCGGTTGTTCTCATCCACGACAGCAGTCCCCTTGCGGGTCAACGCAGCACCCACGCCCTCAAGCAGAGAGGTATCCACCTTTTCACCGATGGCAGTGATGACCGCGGTGGCAGGGATCTGTACAGTCTTGCCGGTGGAAACCACGCCCCGGCGGCCGGATGCATCGGGTGCGCCCAGCTCCATGACCTCACAGGTCAGGACATGCTCCCGAACGCCCACAGGGGCCAGCAGCTCCATAAACTCCACACCGTCGGCAACTGCCAGAGCCAGTTCTTCCTCATCGGCGGGCATATACCGCTTGGTGCGGCGGTAGACCAGGCGAACCCGCTCCACGCCCTTCTGGCGCTTTGCCACCCGGGCGGCATCCATGGCGGTGTTGCCGCCGCCGATGACCACCACATCGGTTCCCAGATTCAGGGTTTCGGGGGCATTCTTCGCGTCAGAGAGGAAGCGAATGACATTGCGTGCCTCGCCATACTTAAGACCCGTATCTCCTGCTTTCCAGGCACCCACCGCCACAATCACGTCGGTAAAGCCTTGGGCCTGGAGCTCTGCAACAGAGGTGATATCGGTGTTCAGCCTGAACTGTGCGCCAAAGGCCTTGCACAGGGCCACATCCCTGTCAATGGCCTCTGTAGAGATCCGGAACTCAGGAATCACATGGCGGACAATACCGCCCAGCTTATCGGTGCGCTCGAACACGGTGGTATCCACGCCTGCGCGGCTCAGGAAGGAGGCGGCTGCCAGACCGGCAGGGCCGCCGCCAATGACAGCAACCTTCTTGCCAGCCTGGGGAGCAGCAGGCTTCAGAGAGGCCAGGACCTGTTCAAAACCGGCTTTGGCGGCTGCCAGC
The DNA here is from genome assembly GCA_964619875.1 of uncultured Oscillospiraceae bacterium. GTDB lineage: Bacteria > Bacillota > Clostridia > Peptostreptococcales > Anaerovoracaceae > SUG1106. The sequence goes on along the minus strand of CAZUFU010000019.1, from coordinate 13,930 downwards.
TTGGCATCCCGAATGGCAACATGCTCGTCATAGTAGTTGCGCATGCACTTGTCGCCGCAGTGATGGGGACAGATGGTGCCTGTGATGAAGGGCAGGGCATTCCGCTCCAGAATAATGTTCAGAGCGTCGGCCATACGCCCCTCCTCTACCGCCGTCAGGTAGGCGGGGATGTCCTGACCGATGGGACAGCCGGAGCGGCAGGGCGCCTGGAAGCAGTCCACCAGGGGAACAGGCTTTCCGGTGTGGCGCACAGGCAGGGGCTTAATGGGCTTGCGGTACAGAGGATCGGAAGCAACAGCGTCATCCAGGGCCTGAACAGCGGCTACATTGACACCTGCAAACCGGGCTTCCCCGCAGTCGCCCAGGATGTCATAGATCTGGGTCATCCGCTGATATCCACCGGGCTTCAGGATGTTGGTGGCCATGGTGATGGGCCAGATACCGGCGTCAAAGAGGGCCTTGATGTTCCGTGCCTCGGCACCGCCGGAATAGGAGATGCGCATCCTGCCGCCGAACTGGTCCGTGACCTTCCGGGCCAAAGAGATGGTCAGCGGATACAGAGACCGGCCGGACATATACATTTCTTCGCTGGGCAGCTCTCCTGCCTTCACATCTACGGGGAAGGTGTTGGTGAGCTTCAGGCCGAACTCCACGCCCTCCTTCTCACACAGAGCCATGAGACGCTCAAACATGGGAATGGCATCGGCCCACTGCAGGTCGGTGAGGAAGTGGCTGTCGGTGAAGGCGATGTAGTCAAAGCCCAGAGAATCCAGACGCTTACGGGCAAACTCGTAGCCCAGCAGCGTGGGATTGCACTTGATAAAGGTGTGCAGGTGCTTCTGGGTAATGAGATAGTGGGCAATGGCCTCAATCTCAGCGGGAGGACAGCCGTGAAGTGTGGACTCGGTGATAGAGTTGGACACCCGGGGAGAAATGCCCTCCACGAAAGCGGCATCCACCTTCTGGAACAATCCCAGGTTCTCCAGAGTCCAGCGCTTGCACTCCTGCCAGACCTGGGTGAGCTCGGCGTTCATCATGTTGTCAATGTAGGTGTTGGTCTTGGGCTTCTTAATGTCATCCAGGTTGTAGCCGACGGACATATTGAACACAAAGCCGTCGGGGTCGCCCATGTCAAATTCCCTGGCCATGAGCTTGCAGGCCCACCAGGCCTTCACATACTCATCGTAAACCTGGGGCACATAGAGCTCCGTAGACCACTCGCAGTTGTAGCATTCGTCAGCGGCAGTGATGCAGGGCTTGTTGACACACTTGCTCAGCTCCTCGCCGTCCATCTCCTGGATCGTCTTCAATTCAAAGAAGCGCGCACCGGCGGCGTAGGAAGCGACGATGTTCTGGGCCAGCTGGGTGTTGGGACCGGCGGCAGGGCCATAGGGGGTTTCAATCTTCTCGTCGAAGATGGGCAGGGACTTACCGGTATTGTGGTGAACCTGCCTGGCAACGCCGAAGGTGCTGCCGTATTTTTTATTTTCCGTCAGAATCCAGGTCATCAGCTGACCGAAGGGAATGGGACGCATAATATCTGCCATGATAATCTCTCCTTATCTCAAAGCATGAAGAAAATTAATAAACCCGGTTGTTCAGCTCACCCCAGAGCTGCTTGGACTGCTGAAGCGTCCATGCGTTGATTGCATCCTCATCGCAGGCCACAAACTGGCGATCCTTGTAGAGCACCTTGCCGTTGATAATGGTGGTACGGTTGTTCTTGCCCTCGAAGCCGAAGATCATGTGGCCGTCGATGTTCTCATGGGAGAAGGGTGTGAAGGGCTTGTAGTCCATGACGATGATGTCGGCAGCCGCGCCGGGGGCCAGAATGCCGAGAGGCTTCCTGCAATACTTCGCCATCATAGCGGCGTTATTTCGGAAGAGCATGGCGGTTGCCTCTCCCCAGGCCACATTTGGCATTCCGGCATTGTGCCGCTGGATGACCAGGAAGACCTTCAGGGACTCCAGCATGTCGTGGGTATACGCATCGGTACCCATGCAGACGTGGATGCCCTTCCGGAACATGTTCAGCACGGGAGAGCAGCCAACGGCGTTGCCCATGTTGGACTCCGGATTGTTGACCACCATGGTACCGGTTGCAGCGATGGTATCCAGCTCCGAATCCGTCAGATGGATGCAGTGACCCAGCATGGTCTTTTCCCCCAGGATGCCGCCGAGCTTCTCCAGCCGCTCGATGGGGTAGCACCGATGGTTGTTCAGGCTGTCGTAGACATCGTTCAGGCCCTCGGCCACGTGGATGTGGAAGCCGGTGAGCCCATTGTTGGCCTCCACCATTTTCTCAAAGGTCTTGTTGGAAATGGTGAACAGGGCGTGTCCGCCGAACATGGCGGAGATCATATCGTCGTTCTGCCTGGCTGCCCACCGGGCGAACTCCGCATTTTCCCGGATGGCCTCATCGCACTTTTCCATGCCGTCCCGCTCGGAGACCTCGTAGCACAGATTGGCCCGGATGCCCAGCTCCTGGCACACATCCTTGATGGCGAACAGGCTGCCGGGGATTTCCAGGAAGCTGGCATGGTGATCCACAATGGTGGTGACACCGTTGCGGATGCAGTCCAGGACGGTGGCGTAGGCACAGGCCCGGGTGCCGTCCAGAGTCAGGTGGCGGTCGATGTTCCACCAGGTGTCCTCCAGAATCTCCACAAAGTTCCGGGGGTTCTTGCCCTCGATGCTCAGACCTCTGGCAAGGCCGGAGTAGATGTGGGTGTGGGCATTGATGAGGCCGGGCATGATGACCCCGCCCCTGGCATCCACAAACTCCGCCTGAGGGTACTTGGCCTTCATTTCCGCCAGAGTTCCAACCTCACGAATCTCGGTACCATCGGTGACCACCGCTCCGTCTTCCAGGTAGGGATTTGCGGGATCACGGGTGATGACTCTGCCATTACCGACTAACAGCATTTGTTTGTCCTCCTTAAATTGATTATGGTTTTGAGCATCTGCTGCACCATGGCGAATCGGCAGGTGCTCTTTTATTAAGGCGGGCCCGTGCGCGAGGCACTGCGTTGCAGCCTGCATACCTACAAAAAAGTTAGTCTGAAAAATTTTCTGATGCCGTTGAATTTCCGAATCTGTATGATATAATAAAAGAAAAACAGATTGGAAGTGTACGAATGACTGATCACGAAATTGCTCTGTTTACTCAGCTGGCAAAGGGAATTGCCCAGCAATTCGGAGATAAATGTGAGGTTCTGGTTCACGATCTCTCCGCCGCTGATGTTGAGAAGACTGTCATTGCCATTGAGAACGGCCATATCTCCGGCCGTCATCTGGGGGATGGGCCCTCCCAAATTGTTTGGGAAGCACTCCAGGCAGATCCGGCAACGCTCCAGGATCGATTGGCCTATCTTACCAAAACCAAGGATGGAAAGCTCCTCCGCTCGTCCACGATCTTTTTGCGGAATGCCAGCGGAAAACCCATCTGCATTTTTTCCATCAACTATGACATTACCATGATGAAGGCGCTGGAAAGCTCCATCCACAGCTTTGTTACCCCCGTTGAGTCCAGTGGGGTTCCCGAGACCATTACAAACAATGTCAACGACCTGCTGGAGGAGCTGATTAATCAGAGCATTTGCCTGGTAGGAAAACACGTCTCCGTCATGACCAGAGAGGATAAGATTCGCGCCATCCGTTATCTCTACGAAAGCGGTGCTTTTCTGGTCACCAAGGCTGCACCGACGGTCTGTAATTACTTCAACATCTCCAAATTCACCCTCTACAGCTATATCAAAGAGGTGAAGGAAGAGAAAGGCGAGCTGGACACAGGCAGTGAACCAAAAGAAGATTGACCCTCCGCCCCGGACTTTGGTGCCGGGGCGGTTCTCTTTTCAGAAAACCTTACAATTTGTTTTGTTTCCTAATAAAAGTATAGCATCCGATATTTCAAAATGCAAGCACAAATCCCATTGCTGCTTCCAAAAAAACCGTCAGTTTTTTGTGTAATTTCCATAATTATCCCCTCGCCAATACCTATTTTCTAATATGCCGCTTCAATGAGCACGCCTAATTTATTGTTATAGAGCATATATATTAGTTTGATTTTCCTGTCGTAATGTGCTACAATATAAAACCAGTCAGGGAGGTGTGTCCATTGTTTGACTACCGAATTCTCAATGCTACCGTCATTGACGGAACCGGCAGGCCGGCGTTTTCCGGGGATGTGGGAATTGTCGGCTCTAAAATTGCGTCCGTGGGTAATCTCGCCGCCTGCAAATCCCGCCGCACGCTGGACGGCAAAGGACGGATTCTGACCCCCGGTTTTATCGATATTCACCGCCACGCAGACATCGCTGCCTTCCGGCCGGACTATGGAAAGGCGGAGCTGGCTCAGGGGCTGACATCTGTGGTAAACGGCAACTGCGGCCTGTCCGCTGTGCCCCTTGTGCCGGAGCGAAAAAGGGAGATTCTGTCCTATCTGTCCCCGGTGGTGGGGCAGATTCCGGATGATCTGCAGGCCCCCGATCTTTCCGTTTATTTTCAGAATCTGCGTTCTGTTCCCCAGCGCATCCACAACGGGATGCTCCTGGGGATGGGGACCCTGCGAAGCTGTGTCGCAGGATTTCGCAGCGGCTCCCTCAGCCGCTGGGAATTGGAGCAGCTTCACCGCATGCTGGAGCAGGGGCTCTGCCAAGGCGCTCTGGGAGTGAGCCTTGGTCTTGGCTATGCCCCGGACTGTTTTTACAGCACCGACGAATTACTGCAAGCCCTGGCACCTTTGCGCTGTTCCGGCGTTCCCATCACCGTCCACATGCGCCAGGAAGGTGACGGTGTTGTCGATGCACTGGAAGAGATGCTCCTGGTGGCACGAGCGCTTCGCACTCCGGTGGAAATCAGTCACTTAAAAGCCATCGGAAAGAAAAACTGGCGCAAAGCCGTTCCAAGGATGCTTTCCCTGCTCCGCTGCGCCCGGGAGGAAGGGCTGGATATCTCCTGTGATCTCTACCCCTACCCCGCAGGCTCCACCCAGCTATTGCACGTTTTGCCGCCGGAATACCAGGACGGCGGCATTCCGGCTCTGGTTTCGTCTCTTCGGGATCCTGCCTGCCGGCAGGAGATGCGCCGCCGTATGCAAACCGGTTCCGACTTTGAAAACATCTCCCTTCTTGTTGGCTTCGAAAACATCCGGGCTACCAGTCTGAAGCTGGAAAAGTACCGCGTCTTTGAAGGAGCTTCCATCTCCGAAATTGCAGCAGCCCTGGGAAAAGACCCCTATGATACGCTCTTTGACTTGCTGGCGGACGAGAACTGCGCTCCTGCTATGATTGATTGGATCGTCAGTGAAGAAGATATCTGCGCCATTCTGAAAGAGCCCTATTCCATGGTTATTTCCGACGCCACCTATCCCGAAACCGGTCTGATGCACCCCCGGGTCTATGGGACATACCCCCATTTTCTGGAGCATTTTGTCCGGGATAAACGCCTCCTGACCCTGGAACAGGCCGTCCAAAAAATCACGGAGCTTCCTGCCCAGCGGCTGGGGCTGGCCGCAAAAGGCCGCATTGCTCCGGGAATGGATGCGGATCTTTGTCTGTTTGACCTGGCCCGGATTCACGGGAATGCCACCTGGCAGTCTCCCCGTCAGTATGCCTCCGGCATGGAAGCGGTCTTTGTTTCGGGAGAGCCTGCCATCCTGGAGGGCATTTTCACAGACAGCTTCAGCGGAAGCCCCTTGACGAGAAGCTAAAAAAAGCGGAGCAGCTACATCACTGCTCCGCCAGAAACGCCAGATCCTCAGGACTGTCTGCATCCATGAGTTCATATCTGTCCCGGACAGGTACTTCGCGTACCCGTTCGGGATATTTTTTTACAACAAAGCTGCCGCCTTTCCCCTCCGGAAGCTGCGCCAGCTCCGGAAAGGCCCACTTGGGGAAGAGAATCGGCGCACCGGGCTGATTTTCAAAGGTAAGGCGCCATATGAAATCCGGTTCTGCCTTCCATGCGGATACCAATGCCGCCACGCTGTCCCTTCCCAGCAAAGGCTGGTCACCGGGGCAGAACAGGCAGCCATCCACATTCCCGACCGCCTCCATACCCAGCCGAACCGTATCATTTCTCCCCGGCAAATCGTGCAGCACGATCTCCACGCCCCGCTCCCGGCAGAAGGCCGCCACATCCGCATGCCGGGTCACCACAACCCGGCGGAGAAACAGGTCCTCAGTCGCCTCCAGGATCCGGGCAATCATAGGCTGTCCCCGAAAATCCGCCATGAGCTTATTTCCCCCGAACCGCTTTCCCATCCCGGAGGCCATAATGACACAGCCTACGCAGGGGAAGTACCGGCTGTACAGTTCCCGGTTTGCCATCCTGCAGGCATCCCGGTATGCCTCGAAGGTCTGTAAAAAAGCGCACCCTTCCGGAGTCAGCGTGCTGCCTCCGCCATCCTTGCCGCCCACGCAGCGCTGGGTCAGAGGGAAGCCCAGCGCCGTTTCCGCCTGCCGAATCAGCTTCAGCGCCTTGCTGTAGGCCATCCCCATGGAGGCCGCGGCACAGCGCACAGATCCGGTTTCCTCCACCAGGCGCAGCAGCCGGCAAGGCCCTTCTCCAAAAAACTTCTCCCCGGCATCATCAAGCAATTGAATTCTTGTGGATACTCTCATGTTTCTTCCTCATTTTCCAGCAGCCGGAGGAATTGGGCCCTCTGCTGCCGGGTTCCTCCGGCGGGATACACCGACACATTCCGGTGCTTTTCCCGTATCGGCCGCAGATACCCTTCCCGCACCAGCTTCACAATATGCTCCGGCGCAATAATCGTTTCCTCTGGGACACCGAGGCAGGCCATCACCAGCTCCGGGCGGTGCGCAACCTCCCGCAGAGGTTTCCCCAGGGCCTGCAGACCGCAGACCACCTCGACCTGCTCCACATTGTCATAGATCACCGGCTCTGCGCTGTTGGGAAACTTGATCGGCTTATGCTTGGAGCCGTCTGCCTCCACCAGCACCTCATCTGCCTGGGCACACACCCGGCGGTAGGTTTCCGGGGACAGCGGGCAGATTTTGTTGTTTCGCGGGATTCCCGCCATAACATATCCCACCCGGTTCAGTTCCCCGAGGATGGTATCTGCATCATCGGACAGCACCGTATCCGGCTCGATAAACATATGGGTGGAGGTGGTGACAAACACCCGCTTCCCCTGGGCCCGAAATTCCGCCGCCAGCTTATGAATGCGGGTAGTCTTTCCTCCCGCTCCCACAAATGCCCGAATCATAGCATCCCTTTCAGGTGGAGAATTGCCTCCACCACGCCTCCGGCAATGCACCTGGCTTTGTCGGAAATTGTGAAACAGTTGTCGTACTCCCCGATTCTGGGGTCGATATCCGCGATCTTAAAGCCTTCCTTCACCAGAAACCCATCCCGAATCAGGCCTCTGAGCAGGCCGTCAATGGTGGCCAGCACCGGAATCGCGCCCCCTTCGGTTTCCACCACCGCAATGGTCTGCCCTTTTTTCACCACATCCGTAATCCGGGACACATTGCGAAGTCTTCCCGCCGCCGGACTGTGGATCACCCGCTCTTTTCCGAACCCGCCTATGATGCCGGGAATCCCGGTGTCGGGGGCGGCAGTGCCGGAATAGAGCACCTTGCCCAGCTGATGTCCCCGCTTGGTTTCCACCACCGCGTCCACATCCTTCCCCGCCATAAAACCGGGGCCCAATGCCACGGTGATGGGCGCCATGTCCCGGTGGGTTCCCAGATTCTTCTTGGCAAGGATTCCATCCACCACCGCCAGGGGACGAAGGGAGGGAATGCACAGCCCCTCCGGGTCTACCAGCATGGGCAGCTTTCCGGCTTCCAGCAGCTTCACCGCCTCCGCCGGGGCTGCCGCCAGATAGCAGGTCTCCCCTTCCACCCGCTGGCTCCCCTGATAGACCGCCTCCGAAAAAGCCACATTTCTGCGAATCGCGGAAGGGTTGCCTGTCTCCAGCACCAGCACAGGAAACCCGCACTGGCGCAGCCTATAAATTGTCCCGGTAGCCAGATCTCCGCCGCCCCGGACGATGATGAGATTTTCCATATCAATTGTCATTCCAGGCACAGCCAGGAACCGTCCTTTTCTGTAACATAGCCTACAATGGAAGGCTGGGGGATGCTGTCGCGCATTTGCCGCAGGCAGGCCTGGGCTTCCTTCTCCGGCAGGGCAAACAGCAGCCCGCCGCTGGTCTGGGGATCAAAGAGGATGTCCTCCATGGCAAGGGGAATTTCCCGGCAGCATTTCACTCCGTCGGCCACATACTGCCGGTTGCGGTAGGCCCCCGCGGGAATCAGACCCATGGAGGCATACTCCAGGGCTTCCCGATGGAAGGGAATTTCATCCACGCAGAAATGCAGGGTGCAGCCGCTGCCCTGGGCCATTTCAAGGCCGTGTCCCATCAGAGAGAAGCCGGTGACATCGGTGCAGCTGTGAACGCCGTAGCTTACCATGACATCCCGGGCTGCCCGATTAAGAGTCGCCATCTGGTCATAAATCCGATGCAGAACCGGTTCCTCTGTCAGACCCGCCTTTGCCGCCGTGGTGAGAATACCGATGCCCAGAGGCTTTGTGAGAATCAGCACGTCTCCCGGCTTGGCGCTGCTGTTGGTCAGCACCTTCTGCGGATGCACAAAGCCGGATACCGCCAGACCGTACAGCGGCTCCGCGCCGCGGATGGAGTGTCCTCCGGTGATAATCGCCCCTGCTTCATAGGCTGCGTCATAGCCGCCCCGGAGGATTTCCCGAATGGCCTCCTCCGGCATGGCATCCGCAGCGCACAGAAGATTCAGCGCCAGCTTGGGCTCGCCGCCCATGGCGTACACATCGCTCATGGCGTTGACCGCGGCAATTCTTCCGTAGAGGAAGGGGTCATCCACAATGGGTGGGAAAAAGTCGGTGGTCTGAATGAGGGCGGTATCGTCGTCCAGCAGATAGACGCTTGCATCGTCGCTTTTATCGTAGCCCACAATCAGCCGGGGATCGGAGTGGGTTTGAAAGCCTTCCAGCATCCGCGCCAGGGTGCCCGCGGCCATTTTCGCGCCGCAGCCGGCACAGCCTGCCAGCTTTGTCAGTTTGATCTGCGTCTCCATATCAGGGCCTTACAATGGTCTGGGCGGACTCCATCCGCTCTACGATGTCATACATATTGGTCACGCCGCCCACAGCCAGCTTTTCCTTCAGGCCGTAGAAGTCAAGGCAGGTTCCGCAGGTGAGCACCGTCACACCCTGGGATTCCAGCAGCTTCAGATCCTCCAGCGTGTCCGCGCCTTCGGTGGTCAGATAGGCGCCGGTGTTGTAGCACAGGATGGTCTCGGGGAGCTGATCCTGCTTGGTCAGGGCGAAGACGAAGGCTTTCATCAGGGCCTTGCCCAGCTTTTCCTCGCCGGAGCCCATGGTGTTGGCGGACAGCACTACCAGCAGCCCTTTCCGCCGGGCATCCCCGGCGCAGGCGATTTCCGGCTCCTGGGCTGCCTGACCGCCGATGACCATGGTGACCGCAAATTCCGCCGCCCCTTCTTTCCTCGCTGCGGAGGCGAAGCCCATGTGCTGGGCGAACCGCTGCAAATTCTGCACGGCAATTTCATTGTCCACCCGGACAATCAGAGTGTCGCCGGGGTGCAGGCCCTCGGCAGCCTTCTTTGCGTTGACCACGGGCAAGGGGCAGGCCATGCCCCGGGCATCCACGATTTTTTCCATTTTTTATTCCTCCTGAGCCAATTCCGCCAGAGCGGAAATGGCAATATTGATTTCTTCCATGGTGTTGTAGTGGGAGAAGCTGAAGCGGACGGCGCCCCTATCTCCGGTTCCCAGGGCGTCATGCATGAGGGGCGCACAGTGGGCGCCGGGACGGGTGGCAATTCCATACCCGGAAAACAGCGCATCGCTGACCTGCCCGGAATCATAATCCCGGACATTCAGCGCCACAATGGGGCAGCGCTCCGGCCCGGAAAAGTCTCCGTAGACGGTGATCCCGGGGATTTGGCGTACCCCTTCATAAAATGCCCACATGAGGGCCAGCTCTTGGCGGCGTATGGTATCGATCCCGGTTTCCAGCAGATACCGGATCCCCGCGTTCAGGCCGGCAAGACCCTGGGCATTGAGGGTTCCCGCCTCCAGGGCCGTGGGCATTTGGGTGGGATGGGCTTTCCTGTGGGACTGGACACCGCTGCCGCCGGACAGCAGCGGCCGCACGGTTACCCCTTCCCGGACATATAAGCCTCCGGTACCCTGGGGCCCCAAAAGCCCCTTGTGGCCGGTAAAGCAGAGAATATCGATGTTCATCGCCTGCACGTCGATGGGAAACGCCCCCGCCGTCTGGGAGGCGTCCACAACCAGCAGGAGACCGTTGTCCCGGGCAATTTTGCCAATCCTCCCGATATCCAGGAGATTTCCCGTCAGATTGGAGCCATGGGTACAGACAATCGCCCGGGTATTTCCCCGAACAGCCAACCCAAAATCCCCATCGTCTACGCATCCCCGGTCATCGGCTGGCAGGATCGTCAGCTCCACGTCCCGCTCCTGCATTTCATACAGGGGACGCAGGACGGAATTGTGCTCCAGCGCGGTGGTGATGACATGGTCTCCCGGGCGCAGAATCCCCTTGATGGCAATGTTGAGGCTCTGGGTCGCGTTGGCAGTAAATGCGATTGTGGAAGGGCTCTCCGCGCCAAACAGCTGGGCCGCCCCGCATCGGGCATGATAGACTGCCCTGGACGCTTCCAGGGCGGCATCGTGGACACCCCTGCCGGGATTGCCGAACCGGGTCATCGCCAGGGTCACCGCATCCACGACACTTTGCGGCTTTCTCAGCGACGTAGCCGCGTTGTCAAAATAAATCATAGCAGCTCCTCAGACCATCAGGCGGTACACGCCCTGAAACGAAATTCCGGCATCCCCCATCGCTGCGCGCAGAGCTTCCTCCCGCTCCGGTTCCGCGCACCAGGCCATGCCGCAGTCCGCCGTGATTTCCCCCGGAACGGGAATCATCCGCCCGCCCAGCTCCCGGGCTTTACAGAGGCTTTCCATCTGCATGGCATCGGTGGTGGTGCGGAAGGTGAACACGACCTTTGGACGTTTTTGAATCAAGGAGCCTCACCCCCTCGTTATAGTTTTAAGAGTATAACGATATTATAACATACCCGCTTCCCAAAAGCAACAAAATCTGTTATACTATCAACATAAAAGTTTGCATGCCAACCGAAAAGGAGTTTTTTCGATGATTACCATACAGAATTACGTCCGGGCAAAGAGCCTGGAAGAGGCGTGGACTCTGAACCAGAGCAGGCGCAGCCGCATTCTCGGCGGTATGCTGTGGCTGCGGTTGGGAAAGGGCAGCGTCCATACTGCCATCGACCTGCAGGATCTCGGCCTTGATACCATCACGGAGGACGAGGATCAGTTTTCCATCGGTGCCATGGTGACGCTCCGGGATCTGGAGCTCCACCAGGGGCTCAATGCCTACACCCAGGGCGCTGTTCGGAACGCAGTCAGGGATATTGTGGGTGTGCAGTTCCGGAACATGGCCACCGTAGGCGGCAGCATCTGGGGCCGTTTCGGCTTCTCCGATGTGCTGACGGTGTTTCTGGGGCTGGAAACCTATGTGGAGCTGTACAAGGGCGGGATCGTTCCTCTGGAAGCCTTTGCTTCCATGAAAAAGGACAGGGATATTCTGGTTCGGCTCATTGTCAAAAAGGCCCCTGCCAGAATTGTTTATACCGCCATGCGCAGCCAGCGCACGGATTTCCCCGTAATCACCTGCGCTGTTTCTCAGGTCAGCGGCGAATACCGCGCCGCCATCGGTGCCCGTCCGGCCAGAGCCATGGTCATCCGGGATGAAGGGGAGCTGCTGTCCGGCGGCATCACTGCGGAGAGTGCCAGGGCCTTTGCCGAAGCGGTGGCGCAGAAGGCCCCCACGGAGGGAAATGTCCGGGGCAGCGCCGCGTACCGCAGCCATCTGATCAAAGTGCTGACCCAGCGCTCTGCGCTGGAACTGGGAGGTATCTGATATGGAGATCAAACTGACGCTCAACGGCAGACTGGTTTCAGGCTTTGTGGATGCCGACACGGTGCTGCTGGACTTTCTGCGGGAAAAGGGCTGCTTCAGTGTCAAGCGGGGGTGCGATACCTCCAACTGCGGCCTGTGCACCGTTCTGATGGACGGAAAGCCCATCCTCTCCTGCTCTGCCCTGGCAGTCCGGGCGGATGGCCACACGGTTGATACGCTGGAAGGACTCCAGGAGGAAGCCGCCGACTTCATCGGCTTTATCGCCGACCAGGGCGCGGATCAGTGCGGCTTCTGCAACCCCGGCTTTGTGATGAACACCATCGCTCTGCTCCGGGAGAATCCCGACCCCACCGACGACGAGATCCGTTCCTTCCTTGCCGGGAATCTGTGCCGCTGCTCCGGCTATGACGGTCAGCTCCGGGGGATCCGCAATTACTTAAACAGCCGCAGGGGGTAAGGAGAATACCATGGAACACAGAGAATACAAAACGGTAGGAAAGTCCTTCCGAAAGAAGGACTCCATGCAGCTGCTGACAGGCAAGCCTGTCTATGTGGACGATGTAACCCCAGGAAACGCACTGGTTGTGAAGATTCTTCGCAGTCCTCACGCCAACGCCATCGTTCAGGACATCAAGACCGATGCGGCCAGAAGGATTCCCGGGGTCGTGGATATCTACACCTGGGAGGATGTTCCCCAGACCCGGTTTGCCATCGCAGGCCAGACCTATCCCGAGCCCTCTCCCTATGACCGGCTGATTATCGACCGCCATGTGCGGTTCGTCGGCGATGTGGTGGCCATCATCGCGGCGGAGACCGAAAAGGCCGCCCTGAAGGCCATGAAGCTCATCAAAGTAACCTATACGGTGCTGGAAGCGGTGCTGGATTTCCGCACCGCCAAGGATAACCCCATTCTGGTGCATCCGGAGGAGGACTGGTTCCCGCCCTGTCCGGTGGGCGGCGACAACAAGCGGAACATGGTCGCCAGTGAGACCAGCTCCTGGGGGGATGTGGACGGCGTTATGGCGGACTGCGACATCGTCATTGACCGCACCTACCACACCAAGGCCTTCAATCAGGCCATGATGGAGCCCTTCATCTGCTACACGGAGCTTGACCGCTACGGACGGCTCCATGTGGTGTCCTCCACCCAGATCGTGTTTCACACCCGCCGGATCCTCAGCCGGGCGCTGGGCATCCCCAAAAGCCGCATCCGTGTGGAAAAGCCCCGGATTGGCGGCGGCTTCGGGGCAAAGCAGACGGCGGTCTGCGATGTGTACCCCGCCTTTGTCACCATGAAAACCGGACGGCCCGCCAAGATAAACTATACCCGGGAGGAAGCCCAGACTGCCGGTTCCCCCCGGCATGAAATGGAAGTAAGGGTTCGTCTGGGCGCCAGCAAAGAGGGAAAAATCCGGGTGATGGATCTGTATACCCTGTCCAACACCGGCGCCTACGGCGAGCACGGCCCCACCACCGTGGGCCTGTCCGGGCACAAGTCCATCCCCCTGTACACCGGCTCCCTGGAAGCCCACCGGTTTTGCTATGATGTGGTGTATACCAACCTCCAGGCCGCGGGAGCCTACCGGGGCTACGGCGCCACCCAGGGCATCTTCGCCGTGGAATCCGCCGTCAACGAGCTGGCGGAGAAGCTGGGCATGGATCCCACCGTCCTCCGGGACAGGAACATGGTAAAAGAGGGCATGATAATGCCTGCCTACTATGATGAGCCTGCCAACGCCTGTGCTCTGGACCGCTGCATGGAGCACTGCCGTCAGATGTTCCGCTGGGAGGAGCGCTATCCTGTCCGGGATATGGGAAATGGCAAGGTGCGCTGCGCCGGTGTGGCTATGGCTATGCAGGGCAGCTGCATCTCCAATATTGACGTGGGCTCCGCCACCGTCAGGCTCAGCGAGGACGGCACCTATAACCTGA
>CAZUFU010000018.1:0-21080 GCA_964619875.1 uncultured Oscillospiraceae bacterium | reverse complement strand
TTTCAGGTTTTTTCTCTTGGAAAACTCCGCAAGATAACAGAAGAAGGAGTAAAGTTCCGTTCCCATATTGACGGCTCGGCACATATGCTCACACCGGAAAAATCCATAGAAATTCAGAATGCTCTCGGCTCCGATATTATGATGGCTTTCGATGAATGTGCACCTTATCCTGCTGACAGACGCTATGTAAAGGACTCTCTTGAAAGAACCACACGCTGGCTTAAACGCTGCAAGGATTATCATCAGGACTGGGAACGTCAGTCCCTGTTCGGCATCATGCAGGGCGGAATGTATAAGGATTTAAGAAAGCAGAGCGCAGAGGAAGTTGTAGAGCTTGACCTGCCTGGATACTCTATCGGAGGCCTTTCTGTAGGTGAGCCTAAGGAACTCATGCTGGACATATTGGATGACTGCGTGGATTATCTTCCTGAAGAAAAGCCGAGGTATCTGATGGGAGTAGGCAGTCCTGACTATCTATTTGAAGGAGTTGAACGCGGTATCGACATGTTCGATTGCGTGCTTCCTACCAGAATTGCACGTCACGGACTGGCCATGACTTCCCACGGCAGAGTAAATATCAAAAATGCAAAATATGAGAGAGACTGGGAGCCGCTGGACAAGGAGTGTGACTGCTATACCTGCCGCAATTATTCCAAAGCATATCTCAGACATTTATATAAAGCAGACGAAATGCTTTCGGCCATGCTGTTGTCAAATCACAACCTTCATTTCCTCGTAAACATGATGAAAAACATAAGGGAGGCAATTGAAGAAGACAGATTTTTAGAATACAAGAAGGAGTTTTATGATAAATATGGCAGATTTTAAAGAATTATGTCCACACATGGAGTTTTGCGGAGGCTGTATTTATCAGGATGTACCTTATGAAAAGCAGCTTGCAGAGAAGGAAAGGGAAGTACGCAGACTTCTTGAGGCTAAAGGCGTAACGCCTGAAAAGATAGATCCTATTGAGGGCTGTCCGTCGACATTCTGCTACAGAAACAAGATGGAGTATACCTTCGGAGATTTCGTGAAGGATGGGGAAATGACCCTGGGAATGCACCGCAAGAAAAATTTCATGTCCATAGTCACAGTTGACAGCTGCCAGCTCGTTGACCCGGATTTCAACGTAATACTGAAGGCAGTTCTTGACTTTGTGGTGTCAGAAGGCTATACCTTTTACCATAAGCGCAGCCACAGCGGTCTGCTGAGAAATCTAATAATCAGAAAGGGTATCAGAACGGGAGAACTGCTCGTAAATATAGTAACTACATCAGAGGAAGGCTTTGATGAGGACAAGTTTACGGAAATGTTATTATCGTTAACATTGAACAATGAAATCGTCGGTATACTCAGGACGTATTGTGACAGCTTGGCCGATGCTGTAGTGCCGGATTCATTGAAAACGCTGCACGGCAGGGATTACTACATGGAAAGGCTTCTGGGACTTGACTTTAAAGTGAGCGCTTTTTCATTCTTCCAGACCAACGTGGAGGCTGCCGAAAGACTTTATACAGAGGCTCTTGCACTGGTAGATTCTTTTGAAGGTAAAAAAGCCTTTGACCTTTACTGCGGCACGGGAACCATAAGCCAGATCCTGGCACTAAAGGCTAAAGAAGTTCTTGGAATCGAGCTTGTAGAAGAGGCGGTGGATGCCGCCCGTGAAAATGCTGCGTTAAACGGTCTTGACAACTGCAGGTTTATAGCAGGGGATGTGTTTAAGGTTCTTAATGAAGTTTCCGATAAGCCGGATGTTATAGTGGTTGATCCGCCACGTGTGGGTATTCAGCCTAAGGCCCTTGATAAGATCATCAGTTATGGGGTTAAAGAAATAATATATATTTCATGCAATCCTAAAACTCTGGCAGAAAACCTGAGATATCTGGATTACTACGGATACAAGTGCAGATACCTGAAGCCTTTTGATAATTTTCCTATGACTAAGCATACTGAGTGCATTGCACTGTTGTCAAAAGTACAGAAATAAATAGTGAAAACGACATATCGAGGAATAAAAATATGAACTCTTTTAAAAAAATATCAAAATTTAAAATAGTTGTTATTGTGATAATGATCGTTGAATTGATTGCTTTGTCAGGAATCATCATTTATCTTGCATCCGACCATTCTGTCCAATCAGGTATTTCCGGGAACGGGACTGTTCTCAATTATGACTATTCCGAAAACGGTAAATATGTGCTGTATATAGGACTTAACGATAAGGATATCTATTCTCATATCATCTCTGCGGAGGAAGCAAAGGAGATTGTAAATGGGATATGCGCGAAATATGCAGATGGATATACCGTAATGGAAGCAAACGGCGGATGGGTTGACGAAACGGGTACTTTAACAGAAGAAATGTCCCTTGTTTATACTTTGTGCAATGTAGAAGAAGAGGACGTGGTTTCAATCATGAATGAAGTGCTGACTGCCCTGAATCAAAATTCCATTCTTGTTGAGCGGCAGGATATATCTTATACATATTACGGCGGAAAATGATTTCGGAGGTTTTTTATGAGCAGAACCGAAAACAATATCCTGTTATTTTCAATTACCCTGTGCTGGGCAGCTTCATACGTTTTTATTAAAAGTTTGCCGTCAAATCTGTCAACATACGCATACCTGACGATGACCTGTGGTATTGCTGCTGCTTTGCTGACGGTTGTGTTCTTTAAAAAAATTATTAATACAAAATTTGTTGCAGTTCTAAAATCTGCAACCCTGTCAGGCTTACTGCTTATAAATCTGATTTTTGATAAAATGGGAATAGACAGGCTTTCTTCGTCTAAAGCAAGTGTTCTTGCTTCGTCCACAATAATTATTGTTCCTGTCCTTCTGATAATAATGAGAAAAATGCCTACCAGAAATAATATGCTGGGGGCTATTGTCATAATGGCGGGAATAGTTATCACAAGCGGATTCAGAGCGGAGAACATTTTAAGCGAAGGTGCATTGTTTATGCTGCTTTCCGCTGTGGTGACTTCAATATATACGATTGCAGCAGATAAAATCACAAAAGAAGAAGACCCACTGATTTTAAGCATTATGCAAATGTGGGTAACGGCGATTTTAGGTTTTATTATGTGGTTCATTGAGGAGCCAACTACTTTTGCATCCCTTGAATACACAAATGAGATTCTTTCGTCAATATTTATACTTGCATTTTTTAGTAAGGCGTATGCCTACGTCGCACTTATGTATTCTCAAAAATATTCAAACCCCATAAACGTGACCATAATCGCTTCTACAGAACCGATTGTTACGCTGGTGCTGGCTGTTCTGATACCTACGGCTTTTGAGGAACATTTTACTGCTGCAGCTGTATTCGGTGCCGTTGTAATTACAATAGGAGCCATAATTTCAGGAACTGATTTTCTTTCTCGGAAAGGAGGGGAAAAGCTTGAAGTTGAGTAAACAAAAGCAGTTTTTTATCGTGTTTGCCGCTTTCCTGGCACTTGGAATACCCTTTAAGGTTATGGTACTTGTGGAAGGCTTTACCGAAGTCAGACCTGTAAATGCTCTCCCGCCAATCGCAGGAATGATATGCGGCCCTTTGGGGGCTTTAGCCTGTGGAGTGGGAAACATGATTGCCGATCTGTTCGGTACGTTTAACGGTACTTCGGTTTTGGGCTTCTTTGGAAATATGGCTGCCGCATATCTTCCTTACAGGATGTGGCATATTTATTCCGATGAACAGCCCAATTTACATAAAAATGTAAATATTCTCAAGTATGTGCTGATCTGCTTTTCGTCAGCTTTAAGCGTAAGCTGGTTTTTAGGATTCGGGCTTTACTATTTCTTCGGAACATGGATTGAAGAAATATATACCTATGTTCTATTCAATAATTTCGGATTTTCCGTCGGACTTGGTGCACCTTTGTTTATTATGCTTTCTTCCGATGATGTTAAAATTGCCTGCGCTCAAAGACCAAAAAAGTATCTCATATTGAAAAATGATAAACTGAAAAAAAGCATTCCTGTGATACATACCTTGATTATGGCGGCAATTATGGTATTTATACTTGTATTCCATTTTTCGCCTGCTGACAGTATTACACTTGGCGTTCTCACCGCCGCAGGAGTTTGCGGAATGATAGCCATATCAATATAAATAACTCGATGATCTCAACAAAACAGAGCTGCCGCTATAAAAAGCGACAGCTCTTACTTTAAACAATTAACCTCTGTTCTGCTGAGCAACCAGCTGATCTGCCCCGTATTTTTTACGAAGGGCAGGTTTTTCGATTTTGCCGGTAGCATTTCTAGGAACATCTGCAAAGATAATCTTCTTAGGGCGTTTGTACCTAGGAAGACCCTTACAGAACTCTTCAATTTCTTCTTCTGTGCATGTCATGCCTTCTTTTATAGAAATGATTGCACCTGTAATCTCACCCAGACGCGAATCAGGAAGACCGATAACCGCAACGTCATTGACTTTCTCGCAGGTACTTAGGAAGTTTTCAATCTGTACCGGATATATGTTTTCTCCGCCGCTGACGATTACATCCTTCTTACGGTCTACCAGGAAGTAGAACCCGTCCTCATCCTGCATAGCCATATCTCCGGTACGCAGCCATCCGTCTATGATCGTTTCTGCAGTAGCCTTCGGGTCGTTGTAATAGCAGGTCATAACACCAGGACCTTTAACACACAGTTCACCGATTTCTCCAAAAGGAACTTCCTTGAGATTTTCATTAACAATCTTGCACTGCCAGCGGTATCCCGGAACACCGATAGCACCAACCTTATGAATGTTTTCTACACCCAAATGCACGCATCCCGGACCGGTGGATTCGGATAAGCCATAGTTGGTGTCGTACAGATGGTTAGGGAAATATTCTTTCCAGTGCCTGATAAGCGACGGAGGAACAGGCTGTGCACCGATGTGCATCAATCTCCATTGACTCAGCTCATAATCCTCAAGCCTAACATCTCCTCTGTCAAGCGCATTGAGGATATCCTGCGCCCATGGAACCAGAAGCCATACAATAGTGCATTTTTCCTTGGAAATGGCATCAAGGATAATTTCAGGCGAAGTACCCTTAAGAAGAACCGCCTTGCTTCCTGCACAGAGACTTCCCATCCAGTGAAATTTTGCACCGGTATGATAAAGGGGAGGGATACAAAGGAATGTATCGTTACGGCCTGTCAGATGATGCCTCTGCTCCATCTGAGCAGCTTGAGTCAGGCTCTCGTGGTTATGTAAAATGGCCTTTGGGAAGCCTGTGGTTCCCGAAGAAAAGTAGATTGCAGCGTCATCCTCTTCCTCCAGACGAACCAGCGGTGGCTGGCTGGAACAGTCGGCAACCATTTCACGATAGCTTTCTGCAAAAGTCGGACAAGTATCGCCTACATAAATGAGAAGCCTACCCTTGGCCAGATCCTCTTCAATTGCTTCAATACGACCGATAAATTCCGGCCCGAAGAACAGAGCGTGAACCTCCGCCAGATCAGCACAATATTTTATTTCATCTGAATCAAAACGGAAGTTGAAAGGAACTGCTATAGCGCCGCTCTTCAGAATTCCGAAGTAAATAGGCAGCCATTCCAGGCAGTTAAACATAAGTATGGCTACGCGGTCACCCTTTTTTATTCCGCGATTAATCAGCATGTTTGCTACGCGGTTTGCTTTTTCGTCAAACACACTCCAGGTGATTTCTCTTCTATATGGTTCAAAAGAAGTGGCCTGTACCAGGCTGTATTCTCTCCAGCTTGTCCTTTTAGTGTCCTTCACAGAAGGATTTAACTCTACAAGGGCGACTTCATCTCCGTATAATTTATGATTCCGTTCAAGTAAATCAGTAACAGGCATAATAATTTCCTTTCCTTTTCGTGCTTTTTTGCACTATCAGACTATAGAACAAGATAGCATATTTGCCAGTTAAAGTCAACAAAGTTTTAACCCTTTAAAGATATAAAAAATAATTGTTTACGATTCGGAAGAAAAGTGATACAATGTACAATAATATGTGATTTCGTAAGCAGAAAGCTTTTGCATTCTGCAGGAGAAAGGTGTTTAGTATGAAAAAGAATTCTAAAAGAACCAGAAAAGAAGATATGTACAAGGCGGTTCTTCAGCTGGAGACGATAGAAGAATGCATGGATTTTTTTGAGGATATTTGTGCTGAGACAGAACTTCGGGCTATCGAACAGCGTTTCGATGTGGCGAAAATGCTTTATCAGGAAAAAGTATATTCGGATATTATGAGCGCTACCGGTGCAAGTACAGCAACAATCAGCCGTGTCAATCGTATGCTGAATGGCGGAACGGGCATGCTGGAAAAATCATTCAGGCGTATGGAAGAAAGTGAAGAAAAGCCGGAAAACGAAAAAAGTGATAGTTGAAAGGAGAATTGATATACATATGAAACAGTTAATGTTGGGTAATCAGGCATTTGCCAGAGGATTATACGAAGCAGGATGCAGTGTTGTATCCAGTTACCCCGGAACCCCAAGTACGGAAGTCACCGAGGAAATTGCAAAGTACGATGAAGTATATTGCGAGTGGGCGCCAAACGAAAAGGTTGCAATGGAAGTTGCTTTCGGTGCCTGCCTGGCAGGGAAAAGAAGCTTTTGCGGCATGAAGCATGTGGGTCTGAATGTAGCGGCGGATCCGCTATATACATGTTCTTACACAGGTGTTAATGCAGGTATGGTCATCTGTGTGGCAGACGATGCAGGTATGCATTCCTCACAAAATGAACAGGATTCACGCCATCACGCAATTGCAGCCAAAGTCCCTATGCTTGAGCCGTCTGATTCCGAAGAAGCACTGGAATTCGTCAAAACAGCATATGAGATTTCTGAAACCTATGATACTCCTGTCATAATAAAAATGTGTACAAGGATAGCGCATTCTCAGAGTGTAGTGGAACAGGGAGAGCGTGTGGTTCCGGAAAAGAAACCATATGAAAAAAACATTAAGAAATATGTGATGATGCCGGGTAATGCCATACCGCGTCATCCATTTGTAGAGGAGCGTACCAGAAAGCTGACAGAATATGCAGAGACAAGCCCTCTGAATCGTGTGGAGATGGGTGGTACTTCAATCGGTATCATTACTTCTTCTACAAGCTACCAGTATGCTAAAGAAGTTTATGGAGACAGTGCCAGCATTCTTAAACTCGGCATGGTAAATCCTCTGCCGGTTAAGTTGATCAGAGACTTTGCAGCAAAAGTGGAGAAGCTCATTGTTATAGAAGAACTGGACCCGATTATCGAAAATCACTGCAGGCAGCTTGGACTTACATTGTCAGGAAAAGATCTGCTTCCGATTTGCGGCGAGTTTTCACAGAATCTCATTGCCGAAAAGACCGCCGGAAAAAATGCAGAGTTCTGTTCACTTGGAGAACAGCTTCCGGGAAGGCCTCCTGTAATGTGCGCAGGATGTCCTCACAGAGGTTTATTCTATTCACTTGCCAAGAATAAGTGTACAGTTCTGGGAGATATAGGTTGCTATACCCTTGGAGCGGTTGCTCCACTGGCTGCTATGGACATGACTCTCTGTATGGGTGCATCTATCAGTGCTGTTCACGGATTTAACAAGGCAGCAGGCAAAGAAAGTGAAGGGAAGACTGTAGCTGTAATCGGCGATTCCACATTTATGCACTCCGGTATGACCGGCCTTGCTAATGTTGCATATAACCAGAGCAATTCAACTGTAATCATCCTGGATAATTCTATTACAGGCATGACAGGACATCAGCAAAATCCTACCACAGGATATAACATCAAAGGTGATCCTGCAGGGAAGATTGATCTTGAGGCATTATGCAGAGCTATGGGCTTCAGCCGAGTATCCGTCGTTGATCCGTATAACCTGGAAGAATGTGATCGTGTATTGAAGGAAGAACTTGCAGCGGATGAGCCATCGGTGATCATCAGCCGTCGTCCATGTGCGCTTCTTAAGTATGTAAAACATAAAGCTCCGCTTAAGGTTGAATCTGATAAATGTGTCGGATGTAAATCCTGCATGCGTCTCGGATGTCCGGCAATAAGCATAAAAGATAAAAAAGCTGTGATTGACACGACACAGTGCGTAGGTTGTGGAGTATGTCAGCAGCTGTGCAGATTTGATGCATTGCAGATCGGGGAGGAATAGGAAAATGACAAAGAATATAATGATTGTTGGTGTAGGCGGACAAGGTTCACTTCTCGCCAGCAAACTTTTAGGACATCTTCTTCTTAACGAAGGATATGATGTAAAAGTATCCGAGGTACATGGCATGAGTCAGCGCGGCGGAAGCGTAGTTACATATGTAAGGTTTGGCGATAAGGTCTATTCGCCTATTATTGACAGAGGAGAGGCAGACTTCATTGTTTCCTTTGAAAAACTCGAAGCGGCACGCTATGTAGAGTACCTTAAAAAAGGCGGACGTATTGTTGTAAATACGCAGGAGATAGATCCTATGCCGGTGATTACAGGTGCTGCAGCCTATCCGGAAAACCTGATCGAAAAAATGGAAGCAAAGGGAATAGCCGTCGATGCTATGGACTGTCTTTCTCTTGCGGAGCAGGCTGGTTCTTCCAAGGCAGTCAACCTGGTTCTCATGGGAAGGCTTTCTAAATATTTTGATATTCCGGAAGAAAAGTGGCTCAGTGCCATTGATCAGTGTGTTCCGGCCAAGTTTGTAGAAATGAATAAAAAAGCATTTGCTCTCGGAAGAGGTTAATGATAAACAACTAGTTATAAACAATAAGGAGATTTAAAAGAGATGAGCAGATATTATCAACCGGAGATCGAGTGTGCATCCAGAGAAGAGATTCGCAGGATCCAGAGTGAAAGACTTGTAGAACAGGTTAAGAACGTTTGGAATAACGTTCCAATGTACAGAAAGAGAATGGAGGAAAAAGGTCTTACTCCAGAAGACATCAAGTCGGTTGATGACCTACACAAATTACCTTTCATTGAAAAGGATGACTTAAGAAATGAATATCCATATGGATTGCTGGCACGTCCGCTTTCGGAATGCGTTCGTATTCAGTCTACCAGCGGAACTACAGGAAGACGTGTAGTTGCTTTTTATACCCAGCACGACATAGATATCTGGGAGGACTGCTGTGCCAGAGCAATCGTAGCCGCAGGCGGAACAAAAGAAGATGTATGCCATGTAAGTTACGGTTACGGCCTGTTTACCGGCGGTCCCGGATTAAACGGCGGTTCTCATAAAGTAGGGTGCCTGACACTTCCTATGTCCTCCGGCAATACTGAAAGACAGATTCAGTTTATGACTGACCTGGGCTCCACCATTCTTTGCTGCACCCCGTCTTATGCTGCTTACCTTGCAGAAAGCATTCATGAGAAAGGTGTACGCGATCAGATCAAATTGAAAGCCGGTATTTTCGGAGCAGAAGCATGGACAGAAGAAATGCGTCATGACATTGAAGAAAAGCTTGGCATAAAAGCATATGATATTTATGGACTTACTGAGATTACCGGACCGGGAGTATCTTTCGAATGTGAAGAGCAGACCGGAATGCATGTAAATGAAGACCATTTCATTCCTGAGATTATCAATCCTGTTACCGGAGAAGTTCTTCCGTACGGCGAGAAGGGTGAGCTTGTATTTACAAGTATTTCAAAGGAAGCATTTCCACTTATGAGATATCGTACCCGCGATATATGCATCCTCAGTGAAGAAAAATGTTCATGCGGCAGAACCCACGTAAAGATGAGCAAACCTCTTGGAAGAAGTGACGATATGCTCATTGTCAAGGGTGTAAACGTATTCCCTTCACAGATTGAAACCGTTCTTATGAATCAGGGTTATCCGGCTAACTATCAGATTATTGTTTCAAGAGAAAATAACAGTGATTCAATCGAAGTTCAGGTAGAAATGACACCTGAAATGTTCTCAGATAACCTGAGCATTGTGGCAGAAAAAGAAAAGGAACTTGTGAGCGGACTTAAGGCTATGCTCGGCATTTATGCAAAGGTTAAGCTTGTTGCTCCAAAGACTATTGGAAGAAGTGAAGGCAAAGCAGTTCGTGTTATCGATAAACGTAACCTGTATCAGGGATAACGAAGAGGAGGAAAAAATCATGACAATTAAACAGATTTCAGTATTTCTTGAAAACCATCCCGGAAAACTCGCTGAGTTTGCAGCAGTCCTTTCCGCACAGAAAATCAACCTTCGTGCTATTTCCGTAGCCGAAGCAGCTGATTTCGGTATCGTTCGTATTATTGTTGATGATGTTTTTAATGCAGTTACCATTCTTAAGAGCGAAAACTATGTCTGCACAATCACCGATGTACTCGCTGTAGAGGTAAGGGATGAACCAGGTATGCTGGCAAATATGATAGGTGTACTTGGTGCAGAAGGAATCAATATTGAGTATATGTATACCATTTTAGGAAAGAAAACGGATGTGGCTTATATGATAATCCGTACTAATGCCGATTCAGAAGCGGTTAAGATTCTTGAGTCAAAGGAATTTAAGCTTGCATCTCTGGAAGCTTTGAAATGATCTGATAAAAAAGATAACACAAATGCCCGCTGGATGTTTATTTAGCGGGTTTTTTGTATTGACAAGCTATGCATGGTGTGCTAGAATTAAGTCGCTTTAAAGTTTTAAAGTTTAGAACTTTAAAACTAATCAGCATTACGTCAACAATATATCAGACTAGTTAATCATGAAAGAAGAGGAATAAAAAATGTTGAAAATAATTGTACTACTGGCATACTTTGCACTGATGGTTTGTATCGGTCTCTATTGTCGCAAAACAGCAACAGATGTAAACGGTTTCGTATTAGGCGGTCGTTCTGTAGGACCTTGGCTCACCGCTTTCGCATATGGCACCTCCTACTTTTCTGCTGTGGTATTTGTAGGCTATGCAGGGCAGTTTGGATGGAAATACGGTATTGCAGCTACGTGGGCAGGTATAGGAAACGCCATCATCGGTTCTCTTCTCGCATGGGTGGTTCTCGGAAGAAGAACAAGAATCATGACTCAGCATCTTGATTCAGCCACGATGCCGCAGTTCTTCGGACGGAGATTTAACAGCAAATCACTTAAACTTTGTGCGTCACTGATCATCTTCGTGTTCCTTATTCCATATACGGCGTCTTTGTACAATGGTCTTTCCAGACTTTTCGGAATGGCATTCAGTATTGATTATTCTGTCTGCATAATCCTGATGGCAGTGCTTACCGCTGTATATGTAATTGCCGGCGGATATATGGCTACTGCAATCAACGATTTTATTCAGGGCATGATTATGCTGGCAGGTATTGTTGCAGTTATAGCAGCTGTGCTTGTAAGCAAAGGCGGATTCATGGAAGCATACCAGAGCCTTGCACAGGTTTCCGACGAAACAGTATCCACTGCACCGGGTGTATTTGCGTCATTCTTTGGGCCGGATCCGCTTAACCTTATGTTTGTGGTTATACTTACTTCTCTTGGCACATGGGGGCTTCCTCAGATGGTGCAGAAATTCTATGCAATCAAAGATGAGAGCGCAATCCAGAAGGGAACCATTATTTCCACACTCTTCGCGCTTGTTGTAGCTGGCGGATGTTATTTCCTCGGAGGTTTCGGACGTCTTTTCTCAGATAAAATAGATATCGCTGCCAATGGATATGACTCTGTTATTCCGACCATGCTGGAAAGCCTGAGCCCGATGCTGATTGCACTGGTTGTAATCCTGGTACTTTCCGCATCCATGTCAACCTTATCTTCTCTGGTAATAGCATCAAGCTCCACGCTGACTATAGACTTTATCAAGGACAATATTGTAAAAAATATGAGTGAAAAGAAACAGGTTATGATGATTCGCGGTTTCATTGTAGTATTTATAGCTATTTCTGCAATCATCGCACTCATTCAGTACAAGAGTTCCGTAACCTTCATTGCACAGCTTATGGGCGTGTCTTGGGGAGCGCTTGCCGGATCTTTCCTGGCACCTTTCCTGTACTCACTCTACTGGAAGAAGACAACAGTGGCATCATGCTGGGTATCATTTATCTGGGGCTGCGGTCTTACATTTATCAATATGTTTGCCAGAACAAGCCTTCCGGCAATCATGCAGTCACCTATAAACATGGGTGCAATTGCAATGCTTGGCGGACTCATTATAGTTCCTCTGGTAAGTCTTGTTACTCCTAAGCCTGATAAAAAACTGGTAGATGATGCATTTGAGTGTTATAATAAAACTACTGTAGTTGCTCAGAAAACGGCACTTGGTAAATAAGGAATGCACAATGAGAAGACAAGACAGAGAGATAACAGATAAAAATGAAATAATTGAAATAATGTCACGCTGCGATGTATGCAGACTGGCTTTCAACAATGGAGATTATCCATATATCCTACCGCTTAACTTTGGAATAGAGGAAAAAGATGGTCAAATCATCCTTTACTTTCACAGTGCGCTGGAAGGATATAAGACAGAACTGATTGAGAGGGATAACCGTGTTTCATTCGAAATGGACTGTAAACATGAACTGAAATACGATGAAGCTAAAGGCTACTGTACCATGGCCTACGAAAGCGTTACGGGAAGAGGCAGGATTAAAGTTCTGATGGATGATGAGAAGGAAGAAGCCCTGCGAAAGCTTATGGGACATTATCATAAATCAGAGGATACTTATTTCAATCCGGCAGCTATACCGAGGACCCTTGTTTATATGCTTGCGGTTGAAGAAATGACTGCGAAGCGCAAGCTTTAGTGATTGATTTTACGCGATGCAGAGGTTATAATATGGTAAACTGATAGAAATGAAAGGAAGCGATTATTATGATACAGATTGAAACGATAAATGTAGCAGGCAAGGCGGTTCAGGGCCTTCGCATTCAAGAACCTGGAGGGGAGGGACATCCTAATATGTTGTTGCTCCTCTGCGAAAAAGGATACATAATGTGCGGATATCTTAACAAAGAAGCTGCTGATAAATTCGACGATGCTGCAGCAGTGGTAGGGGGAAGCTGCTTCGAAGAAATTATGGCAAACCCTGTTAAGGCTGTTACGGCTAAAGCTGCAGAGCTTGGTGTTGAAGTTGGCATGACAGGCGCACAGGCAGCAGAAAAGCTGAACGGATAATATTAATAAAACAAGCAGGCTGGCAGTCATTACGACGGTTTTGGCCTGCTTTTATTGTAGAACGGGAATGATAGAATTTAATAATTGAGAAAAGGTAAAAGGGTGAAATTATGAAAAGAAGGATTTTTATTTTTGTGCTGGCAGCGGTAACTGCAATGTCTTTCTGTCTTTCCGGATGTGGAGAAAAGGAAAAGGTTCCGGAGATTACAGAGACAGAAACAACTGTGTACGACGGACTTCTGGATGAATTTTATGAACTGATTGCATCGAACGGCGATGTATATTATTCCGATTTACCAGATGGAATGGGCGGTGTAATGGAAGCCGCTATGGAAATGGAAAGAGCTGATGCACTTGGCAGTATAGGGTACACAATAAAGGATATCAGTGGAGACGGCAATCCTGAGCTGGTAATCGGAGCGGTTGAAGAAAAAACTGCAGAGGGATATAGAGGAAGCAACATTTATTCTGTTTATACATATGCAGAAGACGATATTCATTGTATTTTAGAGGGATGGGGGAGAAACAGCTACTGTTATATGGGAGACGGAAGCTTCCTTTATCGCGGCTCGGGAGGTGCCATGTACTACATATTCGGAACGTATACAGTTTCTGAGGACGGACTGACTCTGGAATGCAGTGATTTCTATTTTACTTACGAAAAAGATGAAAGTTTTGAAGAAATCGGTTTTTATCACAACATCTCGGGTCAGTGGGACAAATCTGTTTCCGAAGAACTGGATATCACCGACGAAGAATTCCAGCAGATTGAGGATGATTTTAAAAAGGATGTTAAGAAGATTGAGCTTACTCCTTTTTCTGAGTATGAGTACTCAGGTGACGGAATGAACAATAATGGTGACGCTGCTCAGGTTTGCGCTTTGTGGGCTGAGGACGGCCTTGGGGATTATACCAAATATGATGAATTTACAGCAGACAGCTACGAGTCTCAGGCAAAGGTGCTCTTTACAACGGACAAGAGCGTTAAAGACTTTAATATTCTGGCACTGACTCTGGAGAACGTAGATGATGACGGTAAGGTGGCCTTCTCTGAGCAGAGTGTTTACAATATGGACACGCTGAAACCTGAACGCCCTCTGATGGTAAACATGACTTTGGAAGGAACCATACCGAATTACGGAATATCATATACGGATACTGACGGAAGCACCAGGAAATATGCCGTGGAAATCAGCGGTAAGGACGGAGCGCTTATTCTGAGAGAGTTTTAAAAAGCCTTTGTGGCATCGGTTGTTTATGAATCAAAAGACAAAGGGAGAAAACAATGAAAGCAAAAAAATATTTATTATTAATTCTATCATTGCTTATTGTGATGGAACTGTTATTTGCAGGCTGCAGTTCAGTCACGGATAGTGATAAAAGCACGCAGATACAGGGAAAACTTGAAGAGATACAGACGAGAGGAGAACTGCTTGTGGGAACCGCAGGGGACTACCAGCCTATGTCTTTTCTTAATCCTGACACAGGCCTTTATGAAGGGTTTGATGCAGAACTCGCCGAAGATCTTGCATATGATATGGGCGTAAAGCTGACATATGTAGAAACATCATGGCCTACCCTTATGGAGGATACTCTTTCGGACAGATTTGATCTTGCAATATGCGGTATAACCGTTACAGAGGCAAGAAAAGAGCAGGCACTGATGTCAGATGGATATTTCGGGAACGGAAAGACAATATTAACCCGAGCAGAAGACGTAGATAAGTATAAGAGTCTTAAAGATATAAACAAGCCGGAAGTGCGGGTAATGGAAAATCCGGGAGGGCTAAACGAAAAGTTTGCACGTGAAAACCTTCCTGATGCCACCTTGATTATCCATGAGGTCAACGAGGAAATACCGGGGCTGATTGCTGATGGAGAAGCAGATGTCATGATCACTGAAATTATGGAAGCCGGTTATTACGTGGGGAAGGACAGCAGGCTGGCGGCACCTCTCATAGACGAACCTTTCACCAGAGGACAGCTGGGTGTGCTGATGCCAAAAGGCTCAGAGGATCTGCTTGAATATGTAAACGATTTTTTAAAAAAGGAAAAGGAAACTGGAAGAATAGATCGGCTTGCCGAAAAGTACATTTATGGTGGTTCAACAGAAAATGATGTGGCTGATGCCGCATAATATGCTCATTTAATCTGAATAATAATGTAAGAATATAATACCATGGAGGTAAGCATTATGAATTCAGATTTTAAGACAAGCCGTACGGCGGTAAATCTTATGAGAGCCTTTGCCGGAGAAAGTCAGGCAAGAAACAGATATACCTTTGCGGCGGCTCAGGCGAAGAACAGTAATCTTCATGTCATAGAGGCGGTATTCAAATTTACAGCAGATCAGGAAAAAGAACATGCCGAGATTTTTTATAATCATCTCAGTTCACTGGCAGGAGAGACAATACAAATTGACGGAGGATATCCCGTTGATCCTAAGTATACGGTAATCCAACTTATTAGAGCTGCACAGCATAACGAATATGAGGAGTGGCAGGATGCTTATCAGGCCTTCGGAGATGTGGCATCAGAAGAAGGGTACATGCCGGTAGCGACATCCTTTTATAAGATTGCCGAAATTGAAAAAACTCACGGTGACAGATTCAGAGAGCTTGCTGACCTTATGGAACAGGGAAAGCTATTCGTGTCTGACATAACCTGCAAATGGATGTGTCTCAATTGTGGACATGTGGAAGAGGGAGGAGCAGCACCTAAGATATGCCCGGTATGTCAGCATGACCAGGGGTACTTCATCAGGCTGGAGCTGGCACCTTTCACAAGGTAATATGTTAAAAAGCGGCAATCATTGCCGCTTTTTTTGTGATAGTATTATTTTATTATTCTTATTCTTCTTATTCTTCTTCAGAAATGCCTTTATCGAGGAAGGTAACCAGAGTCCCAGCATACTTTTCCTTGGTCTTCTCCGTTACTCCCATATAAAGCACAGCCATTTTATCGTTCTTGTTGGAAAGAATAGTAAGCGGTGTGAACTCCACCACATTTTCAACTTTCATTTCAGAGTCACCGGTAAATTCTTTAAAAGTACTTTCAAATACGGTGAGAAGCTCATCGTTTTCAGATCTTCCCTGACCGTTATATATATCTCTTTCTTCTGTACAATTAAATTTTACATTGCAAAGACCGGAAATTGTGCGATAGGAATCAGCAATTTCATACATATATTCTTCATCACAGCTCATGGCTGAAACTTGTATACGAAGCATTTCGTCTTTAGATGAAATTTTGCCGATGTTGGTAATCGCTAATACGTTTCCGTCATCATCCTTGTTATATACACCGTTTATAGCAGTATACATGAGACTGACAATGTTATCCGTCTCTTCTTTTGTCAGAACCAGTGACGGCATATCGGTTTCTTCATAGGTATACTCGATTTCGGGATAATCATCGGAGTATTTTTCCATAAATTTCTCGATTGCACTGTCCATCTTACTCTCGAACTTGGAAGTATCAGAACTGTTGATTACAAGATTAATCACCGCTGAGGACGGAATCATATCAGCACTTTTACCGCCATGAAAACTTGATATTTCGAAAAGCATAGATGTGGATTTGAAATTTGCCAGAAGGTTGCCAAGGGTTTTTATGGCATTAGGTTTGCTGCCAAGTCTGCTGCCCATGAGCTCGGCCGGAACATTTTTTATTCTTATCTTATATGCTTTATCGTAAGAAGGTTCTGTAAATTCAAGTTCTTCATACAGCTCGTACTGCTGATATCCGCCTGTGAACTGTGACACTTTGGCAGAGCCGGACTTTCCAAGATAAAATACTCTGGTGTCGTCTGAAAAGATAGAGGAAGATAGACTCTCAACACCTGTTTTGTCGCCATTAATCTCAGGACAGAACACAACCTTGTAGTTACAGTTATGCTGTCCGTTTTTGGCCACCGTAAGGGCAACTGACATGGATTCGGTGTAATCGTTCATATTGTTCGCATCATATCCGCAGATGATTACACAAGGCGGTACGTCTTCGTGCCCATCTACAGCCTTAATGTTATATATAACGTTGCCGCTGTTATCCAGAGATGTATTTATCTTCTTGTTTTTACCCCAGTTTACAAGGTATGATGCCACATCGCCGTTGGTCTCCAGTGATTCAAGAGAATCCAGAAGATCGGTTTCATAGGCAGAAAGCTTATCTGAAATTATTTCGTCAAGCGAAGGCTCTTCTTCGCGTTCTGAACCGAAGAAAAAAATCCCCCCGACAGTGCAGCCGATTATTACTATTACGGCCGCAGCTGCAATTAATATTTTTTTATTCTTTAAAACACTCATTCCAATTCACCTTTTTTTATACTATAATAAAAATGAAAAAATTCCAATGTTAAATATACCATAAATTTGTGAAAAAGGGAAGTGAAGAAGATGAATAAAGTTGAAATGAAAAGAATTTTTCTGAGGGAGAGTACTTTCGATGATTGTGAATATTTTGCAAAATGGGAACAGATGGACTCCGTAACAGAGTTTTTTACCATCGATAAAGGAAGAAACTATGAAGAAGTGGTTACCGAGTTCATAAGCCGTCAGGAGGACGATGATAAAATTCAGCTTACGGTATGCGGTAAAGAGAGCGGACTGCCGATCGGCAGAATATATATAAGCAATATTGACAGTCATTATGATTCACTGGATATTACGAGAATATATATAGCTGACAGGGCCATCCGTGGAACCGGACTGGGAGAGGAGGCCCTCAGAGGGGCCCTTAAACTGGCATTTGAGGATATGAATATGGAAAGAGTTACCCTGGACCATTTTACGGGAAACCAAATTGCATCTCATCTATACCTTAAGGTAGGGTTTCAGTATGAGGGTGTAATGCGCCATGGCGGCAAAAAGGACGGAAAATACGTAGATCTCCATCTTATGTCCATTCTGCGGGATGAGTATTTCTCAAAAAAAGATTCTGACAAAGAATAATTTCTGGTTGACACTCGCTTCATTTAGTAGTATATTTTTACTGCGCCCACTAGATGTAGTGGTAGCGCTTTAAGAAAAATAAGAAGTGAAGGGAGCAAGCAATGGATAGCATTAAGAAGATCGTTAAAAGAGATGGCAGAACGGTAGATTTTGATGTAAATAAAATTGCGGACGCCATTTTTAAGGCGGCGCAGGTTCTTGGCGGCAGAGACAGAGAAATGTCAATGTATCTGGCAAGGCAGGTTGAATTATATCTTCTGGAGGTATGCCATAACAATGTACCTACGGTAGAACAGATTCAGGATGCTGTAGAAAAAATCCTCATTGAAAACGGACATGCTCGCACTGCAAAGGAATTCATACTGTACAGAGCGGAGCGTACAAGAGTAAGGGACATGAATACCAAACTCATGAAAATATATGAGGACCTTACTTTCAAGGAAGCCAAAGACAATGACGTAAAACGTGAAAATGCCAATATTGATGGCAATACCGCAATGGGTACCATGCTTAAATACGGCTCTGAGGGTGCCAAAGAATTCTATAAAATGTATGTCATCGACCCTAAGCATGTAAAAGCTCATGAACAGGGCGATATACACATTCACGACATGGACTTCTATACTCTCACTATGACTTGCTGTCAGATTGACCTTGTTAAGCTGCTTAAAGGAGGCTTCTCTACAGGTCACGGTCACTTAAGAGAACCTAATGACATCGAAAGCTATGCTGCTCTGGCTTGTATCGCTATCCAGTCAAACCAGAACGACCAGCACGGCGGGCAGTCTGTGCCGAATTTCGATTACGGAATGGCTCCCGGAGTAAAGAAAACATATAAGAAGCTGTATCTCACCAACCTGGGGAAGATGCTTGATTTCCTTGAGGATATCGATGACGGTGTGGAAAGAATGAAGGCTTTAGGTGCTGAAATCGAGGAAAAGCACGGTGTTTGCCCTTGTATGGCATGGGATAACAACTACAAAGAACTTGAACTTGAAGAACTGAAGAAAATAGTTCCTGAAGAAGAAGCCAGGAAGATGCAGGACAGAGCTACCAAGTTTGCTGATAAGGAAATAAGGAGAAAGACATATCAGGCTATGGAGGCCCTTATACATAATCTCAACACTATGCATTCAAGAGCAGGTGCACAGGTTCCGTTCAGTTCAATCAACTACGGTACTGATACTTCTCCTGAAGGCAGACTGGTTATGGAAAGCGTGATGCTGGCTACAGAGGCTGGCCTTGGAAACGGTGAAACACCTATTTTCCCTATTCAGATTTTTAAGGTTAAAGAGGGTGTAAGCTATAATCCTGAGGACCCGAACTATGATCTGTTCAAGCTGGCATGCAGAGTATCTGCAAAGAGACTTTTCCCTAACTTCTCTTTCCTGGATGCACCGTTCAACAAGCAGTACTATGTAGAAGGCAATCCTGATACAGAGTGCGCATATATGGGATGCAGAACAAGAGTTATAGGAAATGTTTACGATCCGACAAGAGAAATCGTAACAGGAAGAGGAAACCTGAGCTTTACTTCAATTAACCTTCCTAGACTTGCTATCAAGGCTAAAGGAGATGTTGACATGTTCTTCGAAGGTCTTGACAGAATGATAGACCTGGCCATTGATCAGCTTAACGACAGATTCAAGATTCAGTCACAGAAGAAAGTAAAGAACTTCCCATTCCTCATGGGGCAGGGCATCTGGATGGATTCGGATAAGTTAGGACCGGACGATACCATCGAGGAAGTAATAAAGCACGGAACTCTTACTATAGGATTTATAGGACTGGCAGAGTGTCTCAAAGCCCTTATTGGAGTTCACCACGGTGAGTCCAAGGAGGCTCAGAATCTGGGTCTTGAAATCGTAGGCTATATGAGAAAACGCATGGATGAAGAAGCCAGAAAAACAGGCCTTAACTGGTCAGTTATCGCTACTCCTGCTGAAGGTCTGTCGGGAAGATTTGTAAAAATCGACAGACAAAAATATGGGTCAATTCCTGGCGTGACAGACAGGGATTATTATACCAACAGTTTCCACATTCCGGTATACTACGATATTAACGCCTTTGAGAAAATCAGACTCGAGGCTCCTTACCACGAACTGACCAACGGCGGACATATCTCATATATTGAACTAGACGGAGACCCGCTTAAGAATCTTGATGCCTTCGAAAAGGTAGTAAGATGCATGAAGGAAAATGGAATCGGTTACGGTTCAATCAACCACCCTGTAGACAGAGACCCTTGCTGCGGATATACGGGCATAATAGATAACGAATGCCCTCAGTGCCACAGAAAGGAAGGAGAAGGCGATGTCGGTTTCGAAAGAATCAGAAGAATAACAGGATATCTGGTTGGAACCATGGATCACTGGAATAATGCCAAGCGCGCAGAGGAACAGGATCGTGTAAAGCACGATATGACTGAAGGCGAACTGGAAAAGCTTTAGAATAATAAAACTGCGGAGGCAATTTAAATGGCAGAAGCTAAAAATTCGATAAGAATTGCCGGAGTTGTAAGAGAATCAATAGTTGACGGACCCGGACTGAGATTTACCGTCTTCTGTCAGGGATGTCCACACGACTGCAAGGGTTGCCATAACATGGCAACCCATGATTTTTCCGGAGGCTACGACTGCGATATCGCCAAGATACTTGATGCAGTAGACAGCAACCCCCTGCTTGACGGCGTGACCTTCAGCGGTGGCGAACCTATGTGCCAGCCGGAGGCTTTTTACAACCTGGCGGTTAAAATAAAGGAACGCGGACTTAACATAGTCACATACACGGGATACACCTATGAAGAACTGCAGGTGATGGCTGAAAAGAATAAATGGATAGAGGGGCTGCTTGAACTGACCGATATTCTCATTGACGGAAGATTCGTTCTGGAAGAAAGAGATCTTACACTTCTTTTCAGAGGCAGCAGAAACCAGCGAGTGATAGATATGAATCTTACGCGCAGCAGAGGAGAACTGACCTTGGCAGAAAAATATTATTAAAATAGAAAAAAATGCTTGAAATACAGGGATTGTTTATGTTATACTATCTTGTGTTCGAGTGCGGACAGATAAGTTAAGAAAAAATGC